>JAFOBC010000290.1 GCA_017382015.1 Clostridia bacterium | reverse complement strand
TTGGGAGAATAACTGGAAGGCATATTTCAAGCCTATGGAGATAGGCGAGCGCCTTCTTATCCGTCCTTTGTGGATTGATGATTATGAAGCAAACGGCAGAGCTGTGCTCAGTATTGAGCCGGGTCTTGCTTTCGGCTCAGGTACACACGAGACAACACGCCTTTGCCTCGAAGCTCTTGAGCCGTATATAACACCCGATACCGATATGCTCGATGTCGGTTGCGGCAGCGGTATTCTCAGCGTTGCTTCCCTGCTTCTTGGCGCGAAGTCTGCCGTCGGTGTTGATATTGATGCACTTGCAGTAAAAACAGCACGCGAAAACGGCGAGGTTAACGGCTTCACTGAGCCGAAATACGTTGTCCATAAGGGCAATCTTACCGATAAAGTAAGCGGTAAATTTCAGGTTATTGCGGCAAATATTGTTGCTGATATAATTATTCTTTTCTCTTCTCAGGTTGGTGAGTTCCTTGCTGACGGCGGCGTGTTTATCGCTTCCGGTATTATTGCACCGCGTGAGGCAGAGGTGCTTGAAGCATTTGCAAAAAACGGCTTCGAGGTAATTGCACGCCACAATAAAAACGATTGGCTCTGCTTTGAGTGTAAAAAAGCAACTGCTGACAGCGTTGACTCAAAGATTCTTGCTAAGCTTATATACGGTCTCGGAGGAACAGGTAAAAAAATCTCTCGAGAAACTTCTGTTAACAGAAATACAGGCGTTGGATTTGATGATATCCTCTTTGTTCCTACAGGTGACACAGAAGAATAAAATAAATCCCTGCATCCCATCAGGATGCAGGGATTTTATTGTGTTTGTCGGTTATTTTTCGAAAGTGTATCCGTCGATGATTTTTACAATGTGCTTACACGTCAGCAAAAATACCTTTGAGCCGAGATCAAGTATTCGCTCATCTGTTTTGGCATTGCACAGCATTGCAAAGCTTTCACCAACTGCTTTGGCGGTGTCATACTGCTTTACAGCCATATAGTAAAAGCTCATTGCCGCACCGTTGGATATTCCGTTATAAAAGTCCGGTGCGCTGTTGCGCATTTCGTTGTAGAAGGCTTCGCTTGCAGATGTTGCAAGCATAGGGCAAAGCTCGCTGAGTAGTGTGTATTCGGCGCTGAAAACCATCAGCAATCTGAGCTGGTTTCTGATTTCGGGCATTATCCAGTCCGCTTCAAGCGTCTCTGTAAGCTCGTTTATCAGGTTTTCGCTTTCCGGCGAAAGTGAAGCCAGCTCTTTGCCAAGCTGTTTGGCTTTGGCAGAGTTGCCGTTGAGCACGTGGAATTTAAGCTCTTCCGCAACCGCATACAGCTCGCTGTTGTCATTGTCGCCGCGGTTTGCCTTGAATATTTTTACGTCGCTGTCGTCATGCATCTGCATTCCTCGCTTTTTGTAAAAGAGTTATTCGGCTGTCGATTTTTTGGTGAGTCGTTTTTGCTTTGCCTTGTAGCCGAGTAAAGCAGTAAGGTGTTGCTGTGGTATTTCAATTCCGCCTAAACCGACAGCTGTGGGGGAGTACATACCGTGAAAGTCACTGCCGCCCGTCATAAGAAGACCTTTATCTTTAGCAATTGCGGTAAGGTTTTCAATATCGCTTTCGCTGTGAGCAGGGTGCCATACCTCGATACCGTCCAGACCTTCTTTGATAAGGTCATCTACAAGCTCGGTACAGCCTGTGTGTGCAGGGTGAGCAAGTACGGCGATACCGCCTGCGTCCTTAACCTGCTTTACAACATCTTTCGGGTCGGGATATTCGGGCTGCACAATAATGTTGCGTTCACTCTCGGGTGAAAACAGCTCGTGGTATATCTCTCCGTAGATTTGTGTTGTTATGCCGCATTCCATAAGCGCGTGCATAAGGTGCTGCTTGAAGACGTTGGTTGAGCCTGTAGCACATTTGAGCACAAAATCGGATGTTATGGGATGAAGCTTTGATGCTTTGATTATCATATACTGGCTTGCTCTTTTGCGCAAAAACGAGTTGCTGTGGCAAAGCCCTTCCAGTCTGTCAGGGTTTTCAGGTTGATAGCAAAGAATATGTACCTCTTTGCCCAGCTCTTTGCTCAGCGCCGTAAGCTCGACACCGGGGATTACCTTGACGCCGTAGCGCTCACCGATTACTTTACCGCGCACCGTGCCTGCAAGGCAGTCGTGATCTGTTATGGCGATTGTTTCAATACCTTTGTTTTTGGCTAAAATTATCAGCTCGTTGATACCGATTGAGCCGTCAGATAATTTAGTGTGACAATGCAAATCTGCAGTCAAAATAAGACCTCCCTTAAAGTGGATATCGTAGTGTTGGAAATTGGTCAATATTCGCCAAGTCTTTACTATTATTTTACATCAAATAAAAAATTTTTTCAAGCCAAAAAATGAAGGAAACTCCGCTTTTTAATCAGTTTACATATTTGTTATAAAAAAACACACCCTGACTGCGTATTGCAAGTCAGGGCGCTGTTTTTATTTGTTTCCGCCTTCTACAACGTCGCTCATTTTAAACACGTTGATGAAGGTTTTGAAAAATATCTTTGTGTCAAATAAAATGGATTTTTTCTCGATGTATTCGCGGTCAAGCTGAACCTTTTCTTCTATTGAGCATTTATCTCTGCCGTTAACCTGTGCATATCCCGTAAGACCGGGTCTCACGCAGTATATATCGTTCTCTTTACGGAGTTTGTGGATTTCCTCCTCCTCGGGAATCAACGGGCGTGGGCCTACAAAGCTCATATCACCCTTAAGGATATTTATAAGCTGAGGCAGTTCGTCAAGGCTCGTTTTTCTGAGGAATGAGCCACAGGAAATCATACTGCTGTCTGATTCTGTCAGGTCGTTTGTTGCGGCAAGTCTTGTGCCGTTTTTCATCGTGCGGAATTTATATATGGTGAAAAGCTTGGCGTCCTTTCCGACGCGCTTCTGCGTGTAAATCGCAGGAGAGCCGTCAGATATTAAAACTATCAGAACTACTGCAAGGAAAACAGGGGAAAGGACAATTATCGCAGAGAGCGAAGCCAAAATGTCCAATACTCGTTTCATCAGTTTCGTTACCTCCTAGTTAATTCCGACGATTTTATTTTTCCATTTGCCGCTCTTAACAAAGACGGCGCCGATAATAATACCGCCGATTGAAGCAAGACCCATCGCAAGACCTATACCGTCAAAGCCCATATCCATAACGTTTACAAAGAGATAGGCGAGCGGCACTCTGAAAACTATACCGTTTACAATTGCGTTGATGAGCGCAACGTAAGTTCTGCCTGCGGCAATTGCAAGGCCGTTGTAGCAGAACATTATTGAAGCGAAGAGATAGTCATACGATATCAGTTTGAGATAGCGTGCGCCGGTTTCTATTACTTCGGGCTCGCTGTCAAACATTCTTATAAGGAATTCAGGGAAAAGGTTTACAACGGCAAAAACAACAACGGATATCGAGAAAGCCATTATCATGCCGATATACATCGTCTTTTTTGCACGCTTATATTCGCCTGCGCCGATGTTCTGACCTGCCATTGAGCTGATAGCGCTGCTTATCGCAAGTCCGGGAAGTATTGCAAAAGAGTTGATTTTGCCGCCTATACCCTGGCAGGCTGATGCAACGTCTGCATTAGGCAGAGAGTTTACAAGAGCTGTAAGCGTGAGGAATGAAAGTGAAACAACAAGACTCTGGACAGAAGAGGGCAGACCGATTTTGAACAGCGGGCCCAGTCTGTCTTTGTTGATTTTGAAGTCGCTAAGCTTATATTCCGCAAAGAACTTTTTCTTTGCAAGGTATATAAGCGAGATTATGACGCTGAGTGCCTGTGAAGAGATTGTTGCCCATGCTGCTCCTGCGCTTGCCATATCGAGCTTGCCAACAAGTAAAAGGTCAAGCACAACGTTTGTAACTGCGGCGATAAGCACAAAGTAAAGCGGACGCTTTGAGTCGCCCATTCCGCGCAGCACACCGCTTATCGCATTGTAAAGGAACATGAAAACCATGCCGCCCATACAAATGTTATAGTAGTCGACAGCCTGCTGATATGCTGATGCAGGTGTGTTGAGCAGCGTTAGCAATGGGTTGCAGAGCAGCAGCATTGCAACGGTGAGAACAACGGAGAGTATGAGATACAGCGTTGTCATCGTGCCGATGGTCTGGCGCTGTTCTTTGTACATTTTCTGACCGCTGTACTGTGCAATCATAACTGTGCCGCCTATGGAAAGTCCCATTGCCGCACCAGTAACAAGTATGTTTATCTGGCTGCCGATGGATACGCCTGTGATGCCTACCTTACCGCAGAACTGACCGACGATTATCATATCGGCAACGCTGTAAAAGGCTTGCAGAAGGTTTGAAAGCAGGAACGGTGTCGCAAACTTGATAAGCTGTTTTGCAACGCTTCCCTGTGTCAGGTCTTTGTTGAAGTTAGCCAACTGACTCAGCCTCCTTCGGTTGCTTCATCGTCAGCGAGATTCTGCCCTTTGCTTTATCTACGCTGAGCACCCAAACGGTGACAATGTCGCCGACCTTGAGCACTTCTGAAGGATGCTTTATGAATTTGTCCGTAATGCGTGAGATGTGAACAAGTCCGTCCTGATGTACGCCGATATCAACAAAAGCGCCGAAATCGATAACGTTTCGTACGGTGCCCTGCATCTCCATGCCGGGTACGAGGTCGTTCATATCCATAACGTCTGTGCGCAGCATAGGAGGCGGAAGCTCATCACGGGGGTCACGTCCGGGTCGGAGCATTTCCTTGACGATATCGTTGAGTGTGGGCACGCCGATGCCGAGCTTTTCTGCAAGCTTCTCGGAGTCTGCTTGCTCTACCTTTTCTGCAAGGTCTGCAATGCCGCCTTTTGCAACGTCCTTTATGTCATAACCGCACTCTGAAAGCAGAGCCTTTGCCGCATCATAGCTTTCGGGGTGAACACCTGTGTTGTCCAGCGGATTCTTGCTTTCTGCAATTCGCATAAAGCCTGCACACTGCTCAAATGCTTTGGCACCGAGCTTAGGTACTTTCTTGAGCTGTGCTCTGCTTGTAAATTCGCCGTTTTCCTCGCGGTAAAGCACGATGTTTTTCGCAACGGTTGAATTGATGCCTGAAACTCTCGTGAGCAGTGAGGGGGAAGCTGTGTTGAGGTCAACACCAACGTTGTTAACACAGTCTTCGACAACACCGTCAAGCGCCTGACCAAGCTCTTTCTGCGGCATATCGTGCTGATACTGTCCGATGCCGATAGCCTTGGGGTCGATTTTTACAAGCTCTGCAAGCGGGTCTTGCAGACGTCTTGCGATTGATACCGCACTTCTAAGTGAAACGTCAAACTGCGGAAATTCTTCAGCCGCAAGCTTTGATGCTGAGTAAACGGAAGCACCTGCTTCGTTTACTATCATATATTTTGCATTACTTCCCGTCTCTTTGAGAAGCTCGGCAGTGAAAATTTCTGTTTCTTTTGAAGCTGTACCGTTGCCGATTGCGATTATTTCAACGCCGTATCTTCTGATGAGTCTTGATACGGTTTCTTTTGCAGCCTGCTTCTGTGCGGCGGAGTGTGTGACGTAGATTACGCCTGTGTCAAGCACTCTGCCCGTTGCATCAACAACTGCAACCTTACAACCTGTTCTGTAACCGGGGTCAAGACCAAGTGCGACCTTGCCTTTTACCGGAGGCTGGAGCAGAAGGGGGCGCAGGTTTGCCGCGAAGACCTTGATGGATTCTGCAGCGGCACGCTCTGTGAGCATTGAGCGGATTTCTCTCTCGATTGAGGGCATGATGAGCCGTGTATAGCTGTCAGCGCCTGCATCACGTACTGCATCTGTGCAGGGTGAGCCGTTGTTGAGCAGAGTAACGCTTGTGATAACGCCGAGAGCTTTTGAAATGTCGAGCGTAACGCTGACTTTGAGGAAATCCTCTTTTTCGCCTCTGTCAATTGCAAGCACGCGGTGGTTTGCAATCTTGTTGACAGGTTCTGAGAAATCGTAATACTGGGCGTAAACGCTGTCTTTGTCGGGGTCTGCCGCTTTGGAGGTTACAACACCCGTAACTGTGAAAAGGTTGCGGATTCTGCGGCGGATGTTAGCATCGTCCGAAATGTCTTCGGCGATGATATCCATCGCGCCCTGCAGTGCTTCTTCTGCCGAGGCAACGCCTTTTTCTTCGTCGATATACTCTTCGGCTGCCTCAATCGGTGTTTTACCCGATGCAGGCTGGCTGAATATATACTGTGCGAGCGGCTCCAGTCCTTTTTCTCTTGCAACGCTTGCTCTTGTCTTTCTCTTGGGCTTGAATGGTCTGTATATGTCTTCTATTTCTGCGAGTGTTACTGCGGCATCAAGTGCGGCGGCAATCTCATCGGTCATTTTTTCCTGACCCTCAATAGCTGACCTTACTTCTTCGCGGCGCTTTTCAAGGTTTCGCAGATATTCGAGCCTTTCAGAAATCTCACGCAGTACCTGGTCGTCAAGTGTGCCGTGTGCCTCCTTGCGATAACGTGCAATAAAGGGGATAGTGTTGCCTTCGTCGATGAGCTTTACGGTGTTTTCAACCTGCCATCTCTGAAGACCGAATTGAGTTGTGATTGATGCAATAATATCCAAAATAAATTACCTCTGCTGTAAAAGAATTTAAACTTCAAGTTTCATATCGCCGTTTTTGATTATGCGAAGCTTGCGCATTGCTTCCGAAACGGCAAAAGCAATTACTGCGGGAAGCACAAAATGAATGGCTGCTATCTCTAAAAGCGCTACCACAGGCTCAACACCTGCTTGGGTCATAGCCTGGTAGCCCATTATTTGTCCGACAAGACCTGCTGTGCCCATACCTGCGCCGGTTGAATTGTTTACCATACCGAGCAAAGCCGATGATATGGGGCCTGTTACGGCACTTGCGATGATTGCCGGCAACCAGATTATCGGTTTTTTAACGATGTTGGGCATCTGGAGCATACTTGTGCCGATACCTTGTGCAACAAGACCGCCGAATTTATTCTCGCGGTAGCTTGCAACTGCAAAGCCGACCATGTTTGCACAGCAGCCTGCAACAGCCGCACCTGCGGCGATGCCTTCAAGACCGAGCGCAACACCGATAGCCGCTGAGCTTATCGGCAGGGTGAGGAATATGCCCATCAGTACGGAAACGACAACGCCCATGATTATCGGTTGCTGTTCTGTGCCCCAGTTGATGAGGCTGCCGAGCCATGTCATAAACTGTGATATGTACGGGCCTGCAAGCAAGCCGACAAGTGAACCCGAGCCGATTGTAACTATCGGTGTGAGGATTATGTCAAGCTTTGTCTTGCCTGCAATAAGTCTGCCTATTTCGATGCCGACGTATGCGGCAACAAATGCACCCATAGGCTCGCCGGGGCCTGCATATGATACAACGGCACCGCTTACCATAGTGCCTGCGAGTATCTTGCTTGCGAAAGCGCCTATCATACCTGCGACAGCGGCAGAGAGCGTAACAAGCGGTTTTTCACCAAACTTTGCCGCAACACCACAACCGATACCTGCGCCCATAAGCGAGGCGGCAATCTTGCCGAGCGTGAATATTACCGTGCCTGCCGTGCCGGGTACAGCGTTACCTATCTGCTGTATGATTGTGCCGATGATAAGTGTTGCGAAAAGACCTGATGCCATTCCGCTGAGTCCGTCGATGAACAGTCTGTTCAGGAATTTTTTGATTGCTTTCATTTCTTATTCCTCTGTTAAAAAATCAGTATGCGGTTATCTGTCTTATATCCTTGCCGACAAATCTGAGTGAAATAAAATTGCCGATTATTCGAGAAGTGATTCTCTGTGTGTATTTATCTTCAAGCTCACGTGCGGTGAGATTTGTGCTGATGATTGTGGGCTTGCGGCTGAGTATGCGTGAGTTGATAATGTTGTAAACACAGCTGACGGTGAACTGTGTGGAGAATTCAACGCCTAGGTCGTCGATAATAAGCAGGTCTGTGTCGAGCAGTTCCTGCAGATACGCTCTGTCGTTATTGTACTGTCTGCCGAAATGTTCTCTTTCAAGCGTGTCAAACATATT
>JAFOBC010000289.1 GCA_017382015.1 Clostridia bacterium | reverse complement strand
TCCACCGGAGAGTTTGTTCGCTTAACGCGAATCCCCTTCGCTGTTCGAATCCCGGCAGGGCTTATGCACCACAAAAAAAGAAAAGCACCGACCTGTTGGTCGATGCCTTTTGGCTGGGGAATAGGGATTCGAACCCCAACAAACAGAGTCAGAGTCTGTCGTGCTACCGTTACACTATTCCCCATCGCGAAGAGTATTATATCCATTTCCAAAGTAAATGTCAATACCTTTTTGAAAAAAATTTCCGACAAATTCAAAATAAAATTTGAAAATATGTTGACACAACCGCTAAGTTATGATAGACTATCTAAGCCGCATATTACGGGTTGCACTATAACTGTGCCCAAATCCGCCTGCTCACGGGCGGTACCCCTGAATAGCGAGACTTAATAAAAGAGGTAGAAAAATGTACGCAATCATTGAGACCGGCGGCAAGCAGTATAAGGTATCTGCCGGCGACACACTTTACATCGAGAAGCTCAATGTTGAAGCTGACAGCGAGGTTGTCTTCGACAAGGTTATCGCAGTAGGCTCCGACGACTCCATCAAGGTTGGCGCTCCCTACGTTGAGGGTGCAACAGTTACAGCTAAGGCTGTAAAGAACGGTAAGGCAAAGAAGATCGTTGTCTTCACCTACAAGCCCAAGAAGAACGAGAAGCGCAAGATGGGTCACAGACAGCCCTACACTAAGGTTGAAATCGCAGCTATCAACGGCTGATTAACCTTATGATTCGCTTTAAGTTTGTCCGTTCGGGCAAGAGCACGGTCGGGTTTGAATGCAGCGGCCACGCAGGATTCGCACAGGCAGGGCAAGATATTGTCTGCGCCGCCGTTTCCTCCGCAGCCTATCTCACAGCAAACACGATTACCGATTCATTCAACATAAAGGCAGATGCACAGGTCGACGACGGCTATATGCGTTTCACTTTGCTCGAAGAATCAGACGAAGCTCAGAAAATGCTTGACGGGCTTGAAGCTCACATCAGGTCGCTCGCGCAGGATTATCCGCGCAGCATCAAAGTAATTTACGGAGGTAACACAAATGCTTAAGATAAACATTCAGCTTTTTGCTCATAAAAAAGGTATGGGTTCTACACGTAACGGCCGTGATTCCGAGTCCAAGAGACTTGGCGCTAAGCGTGCAGACGGCCAGTTTGTTCTTGCAGGCAACATCCTTGTAAGACAGCGCGGCACACACATCCATCCCGGCACAAACGTTGGCAGAGGCTCCGATGACACTCTCTTCGCAAAGGTTGACGGTGTTGTCAGATTTGAGCGTATGGGTCGTGACCGCAAGAAGGTCAGCGTTTACACTGTTGAGCAGTAATTAAACTACGGTTCAAAGCGGCTGTTTCACTCCAGAGTGGGGCAGCCGTTAATTTTTTTAAATTTTTTTAAAATATGTATTGACAAACAGCATAAAACATACTATAATGAACAAGCTTTTTGTGGCGGCATAGCTCAGTTGGCTAGAGCATTCGGTTCATACCCGGAGTGTCGTAGGTTCGAGTCCCACTGCCGCTACCACAACAGCCAAAGCAAACGCTTTGGCTACATACGGCCCGGTGGTCAAGAGGTTAAGACACCGCCCTTTCACGGCGGTAACACGAGTTCGATTCTCGTCCGGGTCACCAAAAATAAAGAGTGCACTCCGGTGTGCTCTTTATTTTTTTAACAAAAAGAGAATCGAACTCCATCGGGAGTTTTTGCGTTAAGAAATTGATTCAGTGAATCAATTTTAGCAAAAAGCGCCGAGGTGGGTACCGAAAGCCAAAGGCTTTGGGTCACCGAGGCATCGTATGCGAAGCAGACGGTCGATTCTCGTCCGGGTCACCAAAAATCGACAATCTTCTTAGGAAGGTTGTCGATTTTTACTTATTATCTCTTCACTTTTCACTATTCACTAAATTTCAGGTCGATTTTTGGCAAGTAAAAGGTGATACAAAACATATAAAAAAGGCAGAGAGGTTTACTCTCTGCCTTTTCGTTTTATTGTATTATGTTCTTTTAAAGCTTGCAGATATCTGCCTGTGTAATCAGATGGTAGCCTGCCGCCTCGAGTGCCTCTTCTGCAGCATCGTTATCGGCAACTCTTATAACAACGTAAGCGTGCTTTTCGGTGCGTGCCATAAATGCATAAAGGTAATCCATATTGATTTTTCTTTCGTCAAGCACCTTCAGCGCAACGGAAAGCTTGCCGGGAGCATCGCCGATTTTCACACCGACAACGTCGTTTAACTTTGCAACGTAGCCTGCCTGAGCAAGTACGTCTTTTGCGGTTTCGGCATCATTAACGATAAGACGGAGCATACCGAAATCCTGAGTTTCTGCAACAGAAAGAGCCCTTATATCAATACCGTTCTGTGAAAGTGCTTCGGTTATCTCGACCAGCTCGCCCTGCTTGTTCTCAACAAATACTGTCAACTGTTTAATAGCCATAGTTATGCCTCCTGTCTGTTATATTATATCAGGTTTCTCTTATCAATAACGCGCACCGCTTTGCCTTCGCTTCTTGCGATTGCTTTGGGCGGCACAAGATGCACCGTGGGATTAATGCCAAGCATAATTTTCATTGAATTTGCAAGAGCTTTTTCCATAGCAATGATGTCTGCAACCTTGTCGGTGAATTTTTCGGGTGTCATTTCAACGTTCACTTCAAAGGTGTCATTGTTATTCACACGGTCAACAATAATCTGGTAGTTGGGCTCATAGCCCTCTTTGAGAAGTACGGTTTCAATCTGGCTGGGGAACACGTTAACACCGCGGATAATGAGCATATCGTCTGTTCTGCCCATCGGCTTAGCCATCTTAACAAGAGTACGTCCGCAGGAGCATTTTTCGCGCGAAAGAACGCAGATATCACGCGTACGGTAACGAAGAAGCGGGAAAGCCTCTTTATCCAGAGATGTAAACACAAGCTCACCCTTGCTGCCCTCGGGAAGGACCTCGCCTGTATCGGGGTCGATAATCTCAGCATAGAAATGGTCTTCGTTAACGTGCATACCCGTCTGCTCGCTGCACTCGAAAGCAACGCCGGGGCCGGTTGTTTCGGTGAGGCCATAAATATCGTAAGCCTTGATACCGAGAGTTTTTTCAATACCCTGACGCATTTCTTCAGTCCATGGCTCTGCGCCGAAGATACCTGCTTTAAGCGGAATATCCTCGGGTTTGTAACCCTGCTCCTTAAGGCTTTCGCCGATATATGCGGCATATGAAGGAGTACAGCAAAGAATTGTTGCCTGCATATCCATCATAAACTGAACCTGACGCTCTGTGTTGCCGGAGGACATCGGAAGAGTAAGACAGCCGACCTTGTGGCTGCCGCCGTTAAGACCGAAACCGCCTGTGAAAAGGCCGTAGCCGTATGCAACCTGGCAAACGTCTTTCTTTGTGCCGCCTACTGCTGTGATTGCACGAGCACAACAGTCTTCCCACAAATCAACGTCGTGCTGAGTATAGAAAGCAACAACACGGCGACCTGTTGTACCCGATGTTGAGTGAATACGCACGCAATCCTCCAGCGGCTTTGCAAGCAGACCGTAGGGATAAGCATCGCGAAGGTCAGCCTTTGTGAGGAAAGGAAGCTTGTGCAAATCTTCGATTCCGCATATATCCTCGGGCTTCACGCCCTTTTCATCCATAAGATTCTTGTAGTAAGGCACGTTTTCATAAACGTGCTTAACCTGCTTTACAAGTTTTTCAGACTGAAGCTTTTTCATTTCTTCAGCTGACATGGTTTCGATTTCTTTCTGGTAATAGTTTTGTGACATTTCGAACACCCTTTCTGAAAGTTTTTCGGAGTGTAAGGGTAAATAAAAAACGCCCTCCGCATTCCGATAAAGAATACAGAGGACGAGAAATTACTATCCCGTGGTACCACCTCAGTTCGCCATCGCCTCACGTTGACGGCCTTGTCGGGTACATACATACCCTAGTTCTGTGACGGGAACTCCCGTTGCATCCTACTAAAGATTGCTCTTATTCAGTACACTGCTAACAGAATGAATTCGTGAAGGACGCCCTCTTTGCCTCGCACCAACCGGCAACTCTCTCCAGATTCTTTCCAACCTACTGGTTTCTGCTCAACGCATTTAGTATAAACTGCTGCCTGACGGCTTGCGGTTCATACCTGCATTATATGCCTGCGATTTTAATTTGTCAACACTTTTTTTACAAAATCTCAGGACAGCCTGCTGCTGAAAAAACCGGATACAGCTATTATTTCAGCCGACAAATTCACAACATAAAACCTCTGCAAACCTTGATACAGCGCGGTTTTACAGCACGAATCTGTATATTACAAAAAAATGCACCGCACTTGCAAGCAGAGCAAAAATATGAAAAACAGCGTGCATTGCAGGACGCTTTTTGCCAAGCCAGCAAAAGAACGCACCTGCAAGATAAAGAGCATTGCCAAACACAAGCTCACCGAATGCACCGCCGTCAATTTCGCCGAGCAAAGGGATGGCACTGCACATCATAAGAAAGCTTGACACAATATAAACAGCAACGGTCAGCCTACGCGTTTTTTCGAAGAAAAACAACTTTGCAAACAGACCGAACAATGCGCTGAACCAGCCGAGAAAGAACACAGCAAGAGCATGGAAAACGCTTATTTCATACAGCGTAATCAATGCACACGGTGTTGCCGTACCTGCTATAAGCATAGGTACGGTAGAATGGTCGATAAGCCTTGCGGTAAGCTTCTTTTGGGGGTCTGTAAGCCCGTGATAAACAGCCGAAACCGTATAGACCGCAACCAGCGACAGCCCGAAAACCCAAGCCGAAACGTCAGCCCTCAAGCCCTCTGCCTTAACAACAAGCATAACCAGCGCAACCGCAGACAGCGCGGCACCGAGTGCGTGAGTTATACAGTTGGCCATATCAACTTTTTTCGGGTATTCAATAAGTCCGATATCTTTATTTACCATATTCAAATCTGTCCTCAAAAAATGTATACACAAAGAATACACCTTTTCGTCTTTAAACTCAACCTTGTTTTTTTAAAATACTGTTGTAAAGGATACATAAATTGTTGTATAATTTTAAAAAAACAATATACCGAGGAGGTAAAAGCCAATGATAGCAGGAAAAATCGAAGACCTTAAAATCTACAGCAGCGTATGCCCCGAGTTTGAAAACATTTACAGTTTCGTAAAGGAGTATTTCGATGCTCCCAAGGCTGATGGCAGCTATGAGCTGATTCCCGACAAGCTCTCGGCAAACATCGCCACCTACAACACAGGCGATGCCGCAACAAAAAATCTTGAGGCTCACCGCAGATATGCAGACGTTCAGATTGTGCTCAAAGGCGCAGAGCGCATCGACTGGGCGCACATCTCAACCTGCACCGACGAAATCAGCGAAGAATTCTCCAAGGGCGGCGACATCGGCTTCTATGCAGACCCTGAATACGTCAGCAGTATGGTGCTCGACGCAGGCACTTTCGTTTACCTTCTGCCCGAGGATGCTCACAAGCCTTGTGTAAATGCAGGCGCTGACAGCGCTGAGGTTACAAAGGTAGTATTCAAAATCAAATTATAATAAGAGAGGTTGATAACTGTGTTAGATAAATTCCTGACAGAGAAGCTCAAGTTTGCCTACAGGCAGGTATGGGGCTTCAATCAGCTCGGTACGTATTTCAGGCAGCTTTTCTCTTTTTCTCCCAAAAAAGTTATTGCCGCTATAATTGCAATCGCCGAAATCTTCGGTCTGATTATTTTCGATTCAGCACTCACACCCAGAGGCGAAGCGCTCGATCTCACGGGATACGAGCTTGTTTTTGAGGATGAGTTTGAGGGTACTGAGCTCGACCTTGACACATGGCAGTATTGGGGCACGGGCGCAGAGCGCGGCGGCTACTGCTACTCCCCTTCACAAACAAAGGTTGAAAACGGCAACCTTGTAATCACCGGTGAATACCTTGAGGACGGCGCACTCGGCGAAGGCTGGTACTGCGGTGACCTTGCGCTCAGAGAATGGTATAAGCAGGGATATTTCGAAATCAAATGCAAGTGCAGCGCAGGCGGCGCAATGTGGAGCGCATTCTGGATTCAGGCAAAGCACCCCTATGAAGCCCAGTACTCCCAGGGCGGCGTAGGCGGCGCTGAAATTGACATCTTTGAGGCTATGGATTGGGGCGATAAGCTTTCTCACAATGCCGTTGCACAGACAATCCATTGCGCAGGCGTTGACGGTGTGCAGGAGGGCTTCCAGTCCAGAATGCTCGGCTGTTTCAAGGGCAACGATATCTATAACGAATACAACACCTACGGACTCAAGTGGACTGAGGACGAATACATTTTCTACATAAACGGTGTTGAAACCGCACGAAGCACATTCGGCAACGGTGTTTCGCAGGTAGAGGAGCAGGTAAGAGTTTCACTTTGCCAGGGTTCCGCAGAGGCTCTTGCAATGCTCGACCCCGAAACCTATCACACAGAGTTCGTTGTCGACTATGTAAGAATTTATCAGATTGCTGAATAAAAAGGAGAGATAAAGGCTATGGAACAATTCTTGACAGAAAAGCTCAAGTTTGCCTACAGGCAGGTATGGGGCTTCAATCAGCTCGGCACATATTTCAGGCAGCTTTTCTCTTTCTCACCCAAAAAGGTTATTGCGGCGGTAATTGCAATCGCAGAGCTTTTGGGTCTGATTATTTTTGACACCGCAACAACGCCCAGAGGCCCTGAGCTTGACCTTTCGGGCTACAGCCTTGTTTTTGAAGATGAGTTTGAGGGCGATGCACTCAACACAGACGTATGGCAGTACAGAGGAAGCGGCCCGCGCAGAGGCGGATTCAACGCTGAAAGCCAGGTAAAAGTTGAAGACGGCAATATGATTATGACTGGCGATTACCAGACTGACGGCACATACGGCGAGGGCTGGTACACCGGTATGATTAAACTCAGAGAGCGCTACTGCAAAGGCTATTTTGAAATCCGCTGCAAGGTCAATGAGGGAGACGGATTCTGGTCTGCATTCTGGATTCAGGCTGATGCACCTTATACAGCCTCTGTTTCCAAGGGCGGCGTAGGCGGCGCTGAAATAGATATTTTCGAATCAATCGGCACACCCACTTTTATGAGCAGAAACTCCGTTACGCAGACAATACACTGCGCAGGCGTTGACGGTGTGCAGGAGGGCTTCCAGTCCAGAATCCTCGGTGAATTCAAGGGCAAAAACATTTATGACGAGTACAACACCTACGGTCTGATGTGGACTGATGACGAGTATATCTTCTACATCAACGGTGTTGAAACAACACGCTCATCCTTCGGCAACGGTGTTTCTCAGGTGCTTGAGGACGTTATAGTTTCGCTCGAGATTCCCGATGAAGACAAGCTCGCAGCACTTGATAAAGGCACTTACCACACAGAATTTATTGTTGACTATGTAAGAATTTACCAAATCGCCGAAACCGAGTGATATTGGAGGAAACAAAATGTTTGACAAATTTTTGACAGAGGTGCTCAAGCTTGCACCGTGGCAGATGCGAGGCGTTGAGCTTCAGAAAAAATACCTGAAAAAAGCATTCACCGCAGGCTCAATAAAGAAGGCAATAGCCGCTCTGATTGTTGTAGCAGAGCTTATAGGTCTTACCGTGTTTGATCTTCCTGCAAAACCGCTGGGCGATGAACTGGATCTCACAGGTTACTCTCTGGTTTTTGAGGATGAGTTCGAGGGCAACGCACTCAACACAAACGTATGGGATTACAGAGGAAGCGGCCCGAGAAGAGGCGGATTCAACGCTGAAAGCCAGGTTAAAGTCGAAAACGGCAAAATGATTATGACAGGTGAATACCAGACCGACGGCACATACGGCGAGGGCTGGTACACCGCTATGATCAAGCTCAAGGAGCGCTACTGCAAGGGTTACTTTGAAATCCGTTGCATTCTCAACGAAGGCTCAGGCTTCTGGTCAGCTTTCTGGCTTCAGGCAGATGCACCCTACACCGCATCAATATCAAAGGGCGGCATCGGCGGCGCTGAAATTGACATAATGGAAAGCTACAACGACGAAACCCACAAGCGCTACAACTCCATAGGTCAGACCATTCACTGCGCAGGTGTTGACGGCGTGCAGGAGGGCTATCAGTCTGAGCGCCTCGGATATTACACAGGCAACAACATCCATCAGGAGTATAACACCTACGGTCTTATGTGGACTGATGACGAGTATATTTTCTATATAAACGGTGTTGAAACAGCGCGTTCATCCTTCGGCAACGGTGTTTCTCAGGTAGCTGAGGACGTTATAGTTTCGCTCGAAATTCCCGACGAAACACAGCTTGCCGCACTCGACAAAGGCACTTACCACACAGAGTTTATTGTTGACTACGTAAGAATCTATCAGATTGCTGAATAACAAAAAGCTTGCAGAGGCATAACCTCTGCAAGCTTTTTTATTTTACCGTTTCTATTATTTTATCAACGCATTGCTCTGCCGTAAGACCCGAACAGCTGAGCGTTACGTCGGCATATTTTTCATAAAGCGGTCTGCGCTCATCATAAAGCTCGGCAACTGTTGTGCCGTTTTTCATTGCAACGCCGCGTGTATGGATATCGCCCAGCCTTCGCTCAATCTCCCCAAGCTCAAGCTCGAGATAAACTATGATTCCGTTTGCGGCAAGGTGCGCCATCGCCTGCTCACCGTACACGGCACTGCCGCCCGTTGCAACAACGCTGCGCTCAAAATCACAGCCGCAGATAACATCGTTTTCGATTTTTAAGAATTCATCAGTACCGACAGCGTCAATAATATCGCAAAGACTTTTGCCGCTTGAATTCTGGATAATAAGGTCTGTATCAACAAAGCTGTAAAGCATTGATTTTGCAAGCAAAACGCCGATTGTGCTCTTGCCTGCGCCGGGCATACCGATAAGTACAATGTTTTTCATTTCAATCGCTCCTTTTTACAGAGAATATTTTATAACAACAAGCAAATTAAATCAATATTCAAAAGAATAAAAGCCCGCTGACACGCAAAAAATATCTGCAGAAAGCGAGGCTTTGTTTTATGGATAAAAAAGCTTATAAAAAACTTGTGCACGAGGCTGTACCGAAATCGCCGAAGGTAAAAAACACCCTGCTCGCCTACCTTTTCGGCGGCGGAATATGCACACTCGGCCAGGTGTTGCGTAACATTTACATTTACCTCGGCGCTGACAAAGACACAGCATCCACCCTCGTTGCCGTATCGCTGATTGCTCTTGCCGCCGTGCTGACAGCCGCAGGCGTTTTTGATAAAATCGCGCGCTTTGCAGGCGCGGGCACAATCGTGCCGATTACGGGGTTTGCAAACTCGGTTGTATCGCCCGCAATGGAATTTAAAACCGAGGGCAAAATCCTCGGCACGGCGGCAAATATGTTCAAAATAGCAGGGCCTGTTATAGTCTACGGCACCGCCGCCGCATTTGTCTACGGGGT
>JAFOBC010000288.1 GCA_017382015.1 Clostridia bacterium | reverse complement strand
TGCTGCAGAAAGCCCCTGGTTTGCCTGATGAATAACCTTGATGCGGCTGTCTTTTGCGGCATATTCGTCGCAGATTCTGCCGCAGTTATCGGGGCTGCCGACGTCAACGAGGATGATTTCAATATTTTTATATGTCTGGTTTATTACCGAATCCACGCAACGGTGAATGTATTTTTCAACCTTATAAACAGGAACGATAATTGAAATCAAGTCCATAAACAGCCCACCTTTTGTTTTTTATTAATCATGTTTGAGAACATCTGCAAGTTTTTCGTAATAGGCAAGCAGAGGAGTGTTGTCGTACTGACAGTTATCCATCAGGATAAGCTCATCAAAAGCAGCTTTAATTTCTTCTTCTGTTTCGGCAAACCTTATATAGGGCAGATATTTTATGAATTCATACGTGCCTCTAACCTTGTGGTTATAGTTGCTTAATGCAATACAAGGTGTGCCGGTTATTGCAGCAAAAATCATACCGTGGAGACGGTCGGTAATTACCAGCTTTGATGTTTTCCATTGGTTTAGAGCAGTATTTATTGCCGCAACACGTTGTTTTTTGTTAAGATGATAGTTAAGTTGTAAATCTGTTTTTACAGCTGACAAGCTTTTTTGACTTATTATATCTTTAACAAAATCTACTTTTTGGTCAGATGTAGTTCTTTCTTTATCGCTTCTGAAACATAAAAGAACTTGCTCATTCCTTTTTGTGGAGTCGCACATATTTTGAGAAAGAACTATATCAGGCACAAGATAGCTTTCACATAAGTAGTGTTTTTGCGCAAACTCAAATGAAGGCTTTTCTCTCAAAAAGAGAACCACATTGTTTTGTTTAGTATATAATTGCTTGGTTTTCTCGAGTGCTTTTTCTCCATCACTGTCATTGGTAAAATATATAGTTTGCGGGAAAATAATTTTAAAATTTTGCGGCCAGGTTTTTATTATTTCATCACGTATTTCTTGTATGGCATATTCATTGCCGAAATTTCCGCCGCCGGTAAGAAGAATAATATCAGATGGACGAATATATTTTTTCAGATAAGGTTTTTCGTTTTTGTATTCTCTGCAGGTGATTTCTTTGAATATTTTATTTGTGCCAAAAGTTTGAACAAAATAATGTATGGATTCGGCAATCTGATGATCGCCTATGTTTCCAAAATCTTCGGTGGCTATAAGGAAAATACGAGAATCTTTTTTTGAACTGTATACTTCTTTTTTGCTTTTATCAGATGATATAAGAATGTCTTGGATTTTATATATTAAACGATTAGTAAGAGCCATTTGACTATATGAGCCATGAAGAAGAAACTGTGCAAAACTTAAACTTTCGTATGCGAAAACCTTGCCGTAAATATCACAAAGAAACTTGTTGTGCCTGAATAATTGTTTGATATTTTTCTTAAAAAAGTTTTTGTCCTGAATATCTGCCAAAACTTTTTTTCTGTATGTTTTTAATGGCTCTCGTGTGTTCTTCATAACGTGACTGACAATCATAAAATGAGCAACAGGAAATCTTTTGACAAGTTCATTGCAATCGGCAAATTTTGACCAATAATTTAATACAGCTTTACTGAGTTCGTTTAATCGTCCTACGTTAATTTTTTTGTTTTGCTCACCCATAATGGAGTTTTCGCGTACCAGATAGTTGTAGAGAAAAGAATCAATGCTGATAATTTTTTTTGTATGGGCGCAGTAACAAAGACAAAAATAAAGGTCTTCTGCAAAAATCTTGCGATTGTCTGCAAATCTCAAGTGATGTTGTTCGATTTTTTTTCTTGAATATATTCGGCTCCAAGCATCCCAACCTATTTTGCCTGATAAAACATATTTGAAAATAAACTCGTTGCGTTGAGTGCTGTTGTCAAATTCCCATAAACCGAGTTCATGATAAGCCATTGGTAAGGGCGTTTTGTTATTGGTTACTTTGTTCCAATTGAACACAACCATATCTGCACCGTCTTCCATATACGGCACAACTGTTTCTATAAGGTTTGGCTCAATTGTATCGTCACCGTCAAGAAAATAAATATATTTGCCTGTTGCAACATCAAGACCTGCGTTTCTTGCGTCAGAAAGACCTCCGTTAGGTTTATGAACAACTTTAATTCTTGAATCTTTTTTTGCCCAATCATCGCATTTTTGCGGACAGTCATCAGGCGAGCCGTCGTCAACAAGTATAATCTCTAAATTGGTATAACTCTGCCTACATGCGCTTTCTACGCATGCATCGACATATTCTGATACGTTGTAAATTGGGATTATAACACTGACAATCGGATTGCTCATAATAAATCTCCCGAATAAAATAGTGGTTAAATTTACTTTAAACTGTCGTATTTTTTTATTATGCTCTCAGGCAAAGAACTCTTTATTTTTGCTTTTACTTTTACTGTAAAGGGAATTTGCTCTTTAGCAGCTTTGTTGATTTTTCTTTTTTCTTTTTCGCTGTATTCTTCGTTGCTTTCGCAGAGCTTACTATTTAAAAAAGCTTTCATTTCCGGTTGAAGCCATTCACTACCATCCGCGCAAACTCTGTTTCGCAAATCGGAATATGAAGGTGTGGATAACTCCGGAATAACACCTAAAGACATAAAATGACTGGAATTAAAGCAATATGTGCTTTTGCAGTTTGAACCTACAGCTTCAAACAAGATAGGTTTATTAATATCTTCGAAAATGTTGATGCCTGAAGTTTCGTTATAACACTTTTTAAGCAGACCGGTTTGCAAATCTAATGTGCCGGACCAATTGCCCGCATAACAAAATTCACATCTCTTAACATTAAAATTTTTATATGTGAATTCAAACAAGGGTGATTCAAATTTTTGCCCTTGTTTTAAATACTCCTCATCAGAAAGTTTGGTGTGTATGGAGATTGGTGTAGTTTCTTCATTTCTGGTTAACGCAACTTGAGGATATGCACCAACTTTTTCCAGCGATATTTTTTTGATTTCATCAATATGCGGAATATACGCATCGCAAAGGTTAATCTGCAAGAGAAAAGAAGCTCCGGCATTTTTGATTTTACTTATGTTGGAAAAAAATGTATCCAATAAATTCAATCGTAAGAGTTCCAAATAATGCATTGAAAAAGAAATATGCAGATGGTTAAGATTTGGTTTGCATTTTTCAATCAGCTCGTCAAAACGTTTGGAAAGAGTACCGTTAGATGTAATATTGACATAATGTCCTTCTGCCAATATAGCAGCAACTATATCAATGACCTCTTTTTGTGCTAGCGTTTCGCCGGCGCCGCAAATGCTTATTAAGCAAGTTCCGCCGAGTCTTTCTTTGCGCAATGCTTTTGCAATATGTTCAGGTGTATATTGCAAATCCGCAAGCTTCATTGAACGTCGGTTTTCTTGGATAACATAACAATAATGACACTCCAGATTACATACAGTAACCGGAATATAACATTCAAAAAATCGTTTGATTTTTTCCATAAAATCACCTAACAGTTAGCTTATCGAAATTTATTGGTCCCCAACCATATTTGTTCCATTTCATATTGTACTGAATTTCGTTTTCTATAATTTCAAATGCAAATACTTTATTTAGAATATCATGACGGATTTGAATTGAGCCGTCATATTCACATTGTATCAAATCAACATAATATTCGCCAGGAGCTAATTTGTCAGTACGGAAAATAAATTCATGTGTATTAGATCCTTTTTTTAACGAGTACAGTTCAGAGTATGACATGCCAATAACATTTCCGCTTTGATTAAATAATACAAATCGCAGCAAAGCATTAGTAATATCGCAAGTAGAATTGGTATGCAACTCAAAAGATAGATTTTCGTTAGAATCAAGTTCACCTTTGTTTATTTTTATTTTGTCAATATGACACTTCTGTGTGGTTTCAAATTGACGAGGTGTCATCGAAACATCATACTCTTTTTTTATTTCTACCGCATTTCGGTTAGTGTAAATGGCGATTGCTTCTTCTACATCTCCCTCGAAAATGCACTTACCTTGATCAAGAACAATGCAACGTGAACACAGTTGCCTAATAGTGCTCATATTGTGGCTTACATAAAGAACAGTTTTACCGTCTTCTGTTGCAACTTTCTTCATTTTCTGCAAGCATTTTTGCTGAAAATTCACGTCACCGACGGCGAGGACTTCGTCCATAATCATAATCTCGCTGTCCAGGTGAGCGGCAACGGAGAAAGCAAGTTTAACGTACATACCGCTTGAGTAACGCTTGACGGGTGTATCAATGAAATCGCGCACCTCGGAAAACTCGATTATGTCTTCCATCTTGGCATCAATTTCAGCCTTTGTCATACCGAGGATTGCACCGTTCATATAAACGTTTTCTCTGCCTGTCATCTCGGGACTGAAACCCGTACCGACCTCAAGCATTGATGCAATTCTGCCGTAGATATCTATTTCACCCTCTGTGGGTGCTGTGACGCGTGAGAGAAGCTTGAGCATTGTGCTCTTACCTGCGCCGTTTGTGCCGATAATGCCGACGGCTTCACCCTTGTATATTTCAAGGTCAATGCCGTTGAGCGCCATAAAGGTCTGACCGACAAGGCGTGTTTCTTCACCGATTTTGGTGTTGGGGTCTTCCTTACCCCTTATCCTGGCCCACCAGCTTTGCAGGTCTGCCTGAAGTGTGCCGCCGCCGATCTGGCCAAGACGATAACGCTTTTTGACACCTGTCATTTTTATCGCTGTTTCACGGTTTGTGTTTTCCATATTTTCTCACCTCAAACCGTATCCATAAAGGTTTTTTCGACCTTGTTGAATACTATAATACCGAGCATCATAACAATTATCGCAAATACGCTTGAGTAAATCAGACCGGGAACAGATATCATACCCTGACCCAGAAGTGCATAACGGAACAGCTCAATCGGGGCAGTTGCGGGGTTTATGAGAAGGACTGTTTTAAACAGCTCGTTTTCAATTTGCGAAAGGGGGTAAACAATGGGTGTTGCATACATCCAGAGCTGCACTCCAAAGCTGATAAGAATAGAAAGATCGCGGTACTTTGTTGTAAGGCTGGATATGATGATTCCGCAACCCAGACCCATAATGCCGAGAACAAGCAGAACAAGCGGAATTGCAAGGCAGAAAAGCCAATTGGGGTGAACGGCGCCTGTTGCAACGTAGTAAACAAAGAACGCAAGCACCAGAAGCATCTGAATACAGAACTGTATTACGGAGGACAACACGTTTGATATCGGCGTTGTAAGACGCGGAAAATACACCTTGCCGAAAACTGCGGAATTTGAAACAAAGGCATTGGCATTCGAAGTTATACAGGTAGAAAAAAATGTCCACACCGCATTACCGCTGAGATAGAAAAGAATCTGCGGAATGCCGTCTGTTTCGATACCTGCAATGCCGCCGAAAACAAAAGTATAAATAAGGCTGGTCATTATCGGGTTGAGGAAAAGCCAGGCAGGGCCAAGCACCGTCTGCTTATATTTCAGCACAAAAGAACGCTTTGTGAAAAGAAACACAAGGTCTCTGTACTGCCACACCTCTTTCAGTTTAAGGTCAAACCATTTGTGATCAGAGGTTATGTGTGTATGATATTGCTGCACTTCTTTGGACATACTACACCTCATTATAATATAATTAATAAAATTATATACTCATATCAGCCTTTTGTCAATAAAAACAGAGCGCATCCGTTAATCGGACACGCTCTGTTTTTTATTTTTTCTTGATTTTGTCGTTGACAAAACGTTTGATTTTTCTCGATGTTGTTTTCTCGAATTCTACGTCGCGGATTTTTACGTTTGAAATCTGCTTGTAAATTGGCAGCTCCTTACAAACCTCGCGGATGCTCTTGAGCACTTCTGCAACGGTTTTGTCTTCGCTGAGGAATACCTCGGCTGTCAGACCGCTTGCGTTGCCGCTCTCGCTCATTTCGCCGCTTACAACAACCTCTGCAACGTAGTCGATGCCCTGGATGTAGCCTTCGATTTCTTCGGGGTAGATGTTCTTGCCGTTGTCGAGAACTATAACGTTCTTCTTTCTGCCGCAGATGATAAGCTGCTCTTTATCGTTGATGTAGCCGTAGTCACCTGTGTAGAACCAGCCGTCGATAATTACTTCTGCAGTAGCTTCTGGGTTGTTGTAGTAGCCGAGCATAACCGTGTCGCCCTTGATGCAGATTTCGCCTACGCCGTCTTCGTCCGGGTCGTCAATGCGCCAGTCGATACAGCGAAGCTTGATACCTGCTGTGTGATAATCGTTTGCGGCGTCGTGGTTTGCGCAAACAAGGGGAGAGCACTCGGTGATGCCGTAGCCGTTGATAAGGCTGATGCCGATGTTATCGAAAAATTCGCCGACTTCGGGGCGGATTGCAGCGCCGCCGCAGACTATTTTACGAAGGTTGCCGCCGAAGTTTTCGTGAATTGCGCTGAAGAACTTTCTGCGCTTGTCGATACCGATTTTGCGAAGCATATTGCTTGCTTTTATGAGAAGCTTGAACATTTCAGCCTTGCCCTGGTTTTCAATCTCTCTGGAGATTCTGCTGACAAAAAGCTCAGCAATTGCAGGAACAATG
>JAFOBC010000287.1 GCA_017382015.1 Clostridia bacterium | reverse complement strand
CAGCCGCTGCAGCATTTACCGTTGCTCCCGATTACGCAGTCGTTATAGAAACTACAACCGCTGCCGATATTTCGGGCGTTAGCGGTGAAAAAGAGGTGTGTAAGCTTGGCGAAGGTGCCGTAATTCCGTTTATGGACGGTGCAAGCGTTTATAACACACAGCTTTACAAAAATGCTTGCGCACTTTCTGCGGCAAAAGGCTTTAAAATGCAGACAAAAACCGTCATTGCAGGCGGAAACGATGCAAGAGTAATTTCCAACAGCAGAGGCGGCGTGAAGATACTTACAGTATCATTCGCAACCCGTTACCTGCATTCGGCATCCTGCGTAATCAATAAAGACGATATAGAGCAGATGAGACTTGCGGTCAAATATATTTCAGAGGAATTTGCAAATGCTTAAACTTATTGAAAACAAAGAAGAGGCAGAGCTTCTCGAGGCGTTTTGTGAAGATAGCTTCGGCATAAACATTCTGTCTATGCTCAGGGCTTATCCGCCCGAGATGGATATCTGCCGCTATTGGATACAGATTACTGACGATTACCTTACCGCTGCTGTGTGCAGCTATGAGGGTGAGGTTGTTATCAGCACAACCCTCAAGGCGGATTTTGAAGAGCTCAGGGAGTTTCTTGATGCGCTCGGTTATAACAACATCCTTTGTCAGGCAAGAGACGTTGTAAGCCTTGAAATGTTTGCCTGCGGTTGCGGTCAGGTGCTCCGTAAGGAGAAGACAGAATCGCAGAATGATTCATACGAAAAGCCCGAAACAGCGGCGGACTATGAAGAGGTGTACAAGCTTCTCGATATCAAGGGCGATTTTAACCCGTGGTTTACCGATATCTGCCGCAGAGTCAACTGCGGTACGGCAGATATGCGAATCATCAGAAAAGACGGCAGAATTGTTTCTACAGCGTCACTTTTGCACATCGCGGGTGAAAAAGCTGTGCTCGGTGCGGTTGCAACGGATAAAGAATATCGCGGTCAGGGTTTGGCAACAAGTCTTGTCAATTCATTCGGCGGATATACTATATATCTTCGCTGTCTGCCTGCACTCAATTCGTTCTATGAGCGTATCGGATACAAGTGCGTTGACGTATGGGCAGAGATTAAAAACAGATAAGGAAAATTACTACGATGAACAGCTTTTTTAACTTTGACAGTACGATTGCGGCGGCAGGCGAGAGGGCGCTCGAGGCTGCATCCGCATCCTTTGCGCGTATTGATGAAATCCGTGCATATAATCAGGAAAAGGTGCTTGCCGCATTTATCAAAAACAGCGTAACGGAGAGCCATTTCACGGAGTCTACGGGTTACGGCTACGGTGACAGAGGACGCGATGTGCTCGACAGCGTGTTTGCCGACTGTGTCGGTGCAGAGGATTCGCTCATCCGTCACAGCCTTACCTGCGGCACACATACACTCGGTGTTGCACTTTTCGGCTTGCTTCGTCCGGGGGATACGATGCTTTGTGTCACCGGTACACCTTACGATACCATTCACTCCGTTATCGGTATCAAGGGCAGCGGTATGGGGTCACTCAAGGATTTCGGAGTTACCTATAAGCAGGTAGAGCTTCTGCCCGACGGTACGGTTGACCTTGAGGGTATCGAAAAAGCTCTTGAAGAAAAGGTTGCAATGGTTTATATCCAGCGCTCAAGAGGCTATTCGCTTCGTCCGAGCCTCGGTGTTGAGGATATTGAAAAAATTGCAAAAATTGTGCGCAATAAGAGCGATGCCGTCATTATGGTGGATAACTGCTACGGTGAGTTTGTTGAGCGTACAGAGCCTGTTTCTCACGGTGCTGACATTATTGCAGGCTCGCTTATCAAAAATCCGGGTGGCGGTATTGCAAAGTGCGGCGGCTATATTGCAGGCCGTGCAGATCTTGTTGAAAAATGTGCCTACCGTATGACTGTACCCGGTCTCGGCAGAGAGGTCGGCCCCTCACTTGGTCAGACAAGAGGTCTGTTTATGGGTCTTTTTAACGCACCGCACATTGTCGGCGAAGCGCTCAAAACTGCTGTTTTTGCCGCGGCTTTGTTCGAGCAACTCGGCTACGAAACAACTCCTCACAGCGCCGAAAAGCGCGTTGATATCATTCAGGCGCTCAGGCTTTGCAACAGCGAAACACTCGTTGCTTTCTGTCAGGGTATGCAGAAGGGTGCGCCGATTGATTCAAACGTTTGTCCCGAGCCCTGGGATATGCCGGGTTACGACAGCCAGGTTATTATGTCTGCAGGTGCGTTTACGGGCGGCTCTTCAATCGAGCTTTCGTCGGATGCTCCTTTGCGGGAGCCGTTTGCTGTGTGGATGCAGGGCTCGCTCAATTTTGACAGCGGTAAGGTAGGCATAATGCTTGCCGCGCAGGAAATATTCAATAGGGGACTTCTCGGATGAGTACGTACAGATATGACGGCATAAAGCCCGAAACAATTATCCTTCTTAGCGAAAACCGTTTTCGCAACAACAGAGATTTCTACGAAGAAAACAAAAAGAAAATCAAAGAGGGCATTACAATTCCGCTTCAGCAGGTAATCTGTGCGCTTTCTGATACTATAATTGAAATCGATGAGGATATTCCTATCGTGCCTCAGAAGATGGTGTCCCGTGTCAGACGCGATACACGCTACACAAAGGATAAGCACCTCTACCGTGAGAATCTTTGGGCAACGTTTATGCGCGATAAGCGTGCATTGCCCCATTTTCCATGTATGTGGTTTGAGGTAGCGCAGGATGGCTATTCGGGCGGTGTAGGTACTTATTACGCTCCGCCTCGTATGATGGAGCTTTTCAGGCAGGAGATTATCGCAAGACCGGATGATTTTTACGATGCGGTAATTATGGCTGAGCGAAGCGGCGCTGTTTTCAGCGGCGAATTCTACAAGCGCCCCAAAGAGGGCTGTCCGATGCCTGTGCTTGAGCCTTATTTCAACTGCAAAAGCCTTTATTTTATGTTCGGATTTCCGAATCTCAAT
This sequence comes from Clostridia bacterium, assembly GCA_017382015.1. Taxonomy (GTDB): domain Bacteria; phylum Bacillota; class Clostridia; order Oscillospirales; family Acutalibacteraceae; genus UBA8612. Next base: position 1,733 of record JAFOBC010000287.1, on the reverse strand, counting down.
GAGTTGGAAACTGCGGATTTTATTGAGAAAATCAGACCGATTTATGAGTCTTTTGCTCCGCTGTACAGATTTCTTTTAACTGTTGCACAGAAATACTCTGTGGAGCAGGCCTGATTTTGTCGGTGAATTTGCATAGTTTTATTGAATTTTATTGACGGATTTTGAAAAATATGCTACCATAACTGTTGCTAAATAAGAAATATTCTTAAGGAGGATATTTTGATGAAAGTAAAGAATTTGTTCAAAAAGGCTATGTGCCTTGCACTCAGCGCTGTAATGGTTTTCACCTTTGCGGCATTCGCATCGGCTGCAGATGCTGATGTTGATTACACAATCCAAAATCCCTATGCTAAGGTTGATTTCGACACTTACAAGGCATACAAGGCTGATCTTCACAGCCACACAACGTTCAGCGACGGTCACGATTCTCTTCCCGCAATGACAGAGCGTCATTACGAGCTCGGTTTTGATATTTACGCAAGAACCGACCACAGCACGGTCTCTTACGGCTATCTTGCTCACGACTACGTTCCTGCAATGAAAGTTCTCGGTGCTGTAAAGAACGGCGCTCTGGGCGGTGAGGTTCTTTCAACCAACGGCACCGCTTCAAACGGCAAAACATACACGGTTACAAAGAACGATGCAGACGATGAATTCTACGCTCAGGACGGCGGTCACGCAATGCTTTCCGTTCCTTTCGGTAACGAGCAGAACGGTACATCCTTCAACAATGCACACGTCAACACCTTGTTTGTTGATTACGGCAACGGCAGAGTCGGCGGTACGAGTGATTATGAGTCAGTAATCAGCGAGGTTCACGGTCTGGGCGGTCTTTCTGTTATCAACCATCCCGGTGAATACACCAATGCACGTGACGAAGTTTACACAGCTGATGCTTACAATAAGGACGACGTTTCATACGGCTACAAAATAAATAAGTTTGAGAATCTTCTTCTCAAGTACGATACCTGCATCGGTATTGACATCAACAGCAAGGGCGACAGCAGAACACGCTTTGACAGAAAGCTCTGGGATATTATGCTCGGCGACCTTATCCCTCACGGCAGAAACGTATTTGCTATTGCAACATCAGACGCTCATAATCTTGATATTGTCGATTCGGGCTACACAATGCACTATTTGCCTGCGCTCACATCTGCTGCTCTTAAAGCAAATATGGAGCAGGGTGCATTCTTCCCCGCAAGTAAGTATGTAGGTAACTTCGATGAGCTTGTAAACCTCTCAAAGGAACTCAAGGCTGTCGGCGGCACAGAGGCATTGGCTCTTGCAGCTCAGCTTGACGAAATTATCGCACAGAGTGAAATTGAAATGGCAGAGGGTGACAGCGGTCGTAAATATGAGGCACCCAAGAACGTTGCAGCTCCCATCTTCACAAACGTTAAGGTTGACGAGACTGAGGACGTAATTGCACTTGAAGCTGATAACGCACTTGTAATCCATTGGATTGCTGACGGTAAGGTTATCCACGTTGGTAATTCAATCGACCTCGACGATTATTCATCCGAAATCGGCAGTTATGTCCGTGCAGAGGCATACGGTGTCGGCGGTGTTATGTATACTCAGGCTTTTGCTCTCGAGTATGACGGTGCACCTGAGGCAGAGGACAGAGCTTTCTTTATCGATTTGGGTGGTATTGCAAGCGCAATCTGTGACACACCTGTCAGATTCCTTTTCGATGTCCTTCCCCTCGATGCTCTCGCATCATTCATTGT
>JAFOBC010000286.1 GCA_017382015.1 Clostridia bacterium | reverse complement strand
GTTTGATTGTTTCGATTAACTCTGACGGAGAAGAAACCAGATATTCTGCCCCTTCCCTTTCAAGCGTTGCTTTATCGCGGAAGCCCCACAAACAGCCTATACACGGCACGCCTGCATTCTTCGAGGTTATAACGTCAACCTCGCTGTCGCCGACATAAACTGTTGTGCTTGTGTCGCTGCCTAGCCGCTGCATAGCATACAGCACCATATCAGGTGCAGGCTTGCGGGGTATATCCTCACTTCTGCCTATGGCAAACGGAATATATTCACCGAAGAGCTCGTCAACAAGCTTTTTGGTAAACACATCGGGCTTGTTTGATACAACCGCAACCTTATATCCTGCACTTTTCACATCGGCAAGCATCTGTTCAACGCCGCCGTATGGTGCAGTTTTGTTGCGCATATTGGTTTTATAGTGCTCCTCAAAAGCAGCAAGGCAACGCTCAAACTGCTCTTTTTCCGTACCTTCCGGCAACGCCTGCTCAATCAGATAAATCACGCTGTTACCTACCATCATACGCACTTCGTCCGAAGTACGGACAGGGTAACCAAGTGACGAGAGAGCATAGTTCACGCTGTCGGTAAGGTCATCGAGTGTATTGAGCAATGTTCCGTCAAGGTCAAAAATTACGGTATCAATCATTTCTTCTTTTTACCGAAAATGCCTTTCTTATCGTCATTGTCGCCGAGTGTAGACTTAGAGCCGAACTCCGCATCAAACTCACGCAGAAGCTCTTTCTGGCGAGCAGAAAGATTCTTGGGCACGTTGACAATAATGCGGATGTACTGGTCGCCTCTGTTCCTGCCGTTGACAGCCTGAATACCTCTGCCCTTGAGTCTTGCAACGTTGCCGGGCTGAGTGCCTGCAGGAATATCGTATCGCACCTTGCCGTCGAGCGTTTCAACCTCAATTGAATCGCCAAGCGCCGCCTGAGCATAGCTGATTGTTACCTCGCACCAGACGTCATAGCCGTCACGCTCAAAGAACGGATGGGGACGAACAAAAACCGCAACGTGCAGGTTACCTGCAGGGCCGCCGTTTTCGCCGCTGTTACCCTGACCGCTGACGTTGACAACCTGTCTGTCATCAATACCTGCGGGGATATTAACCTCAAGCTTGACCTTTTTGTTGATTACACCTCTGCCGCGGCACTTGGAACAAGGTGTTTTGATTATCTTGCCCTTACCGCCGCAGCGTGAGCAGGATTTCGAAGTCTGAATAACACCAAAGGGTGTACGCTGCTGAACGTTAACCTGACCTCTGCCGTGGCATTCGGGACAGGTTTCGGCACTTGTGCCGGATTCAGCGCCGCTGCCCTTACAATCGGGGCAAACCTCAACGCGTGTGAATTCAATTGTCTTCTTGCAGCCCTTTGCTGCCTCTTCGAAGGAGAGAGTTACACGGGCCTGAGTGTCACTGCCTCTGCGCGGAGCATTGGGGTTAGCCTGCCTGCCGCCGCCACCGAAGCCACCGCCGAAAAAGCTGCCGAAAATATCACCCAGGTCAAAATCCATACCGCCGCCGAAACCGCCGCCAAAACCGCCGCCACCGCCTGCGCCGTAATTGGGGTCGACGCCTGCGTGGCCGAATCGGTCATACTTAGCCTTCTTGTCGGGGTTGGAAAGCACCTCATAAGCCTCATTAGCTTCCTTGAATTTATCCTCAGCTTCCTTATCACCGGGGTGAAGGTCGGGATGATACTCTTTAGCCTTCCTTCGGTATGCCTTTTTTATTTCATCATCGCTCGCAGTCTTCTCGACACCGAGCACTTCATAATAATCACGTTTATCTGCCAAGGTATTTCCTCTTTCATAAACCGCCTAATGAGGGACGGCATTGCGTCCCTCATTGTGGTTAAGTGATTTTAGTTGTTGTCTGTTACATCCTCAAAGGAAGCATCGTAGTAGCCGTCGTTACCGCCTGGTGCTGCACCCTGTGAGGGGTCTGCGCCGCCCTGAGCTGCCTGCTGTGCTGCTGCAGCCTCCTGGTAAAGTCTTACGGAAACATCGTTGAGCACCTTTGTAAGCTCTTCCTGACGGGACTTGATGAGGTTGATATCCTCGCCCTTGAGAGCTTCCTTGAGAGCGTCAATCTTCTCGTTGATATCTGTCTTTTCCTGCTCAGACATCTTGTCGCCGTTTTCGCTGACGAGCTTCTCGCTCTGGTAAACCATCTGGTCAGCGTTGTTGCGTGTGTCAACTTCCTCACGGCGCTTCTTGTCTTCCTCAGCGAAGCGTGCAGCCTCGTTAACAGCCTTCTCGATATCGTCCTTGGACATATTGGAGGAAGCTGTGATGGAGATCGACTGCTCCTTGTTTGTGCCGAGATCCTTTGCAGAAACGTGAACGATACCGTTAGCGTCGATATCGAATGTTACTTCGATCTGGGGTACACCGCGGGGAGCGGGCATAATTCCGTCGAGGTGGAAGATGCCGAGAGTCTTGTTATCTCTTGCAAACTCTCTTTCACCCTGAAGAACGTGAACCTCAACTGAAGGCTGATTGTCAGATGCAGTTGAGAAGGTCTGGCTCTTTTTTACGGGGATAGTTGTGTTACGCTCAATAATTCTTGTGTTGATACCGCCCATAGTCTCGATACCGAGTGAAAGGGGTGTAACGTCGAGAAGGAGCATACCCTTAACCTCGCCGCCGAGAACACCTGCCTGAAGTGCTGCACCGATAGCAACGCACTCGTCAGGGTTGATGCCCTTGAAAGGCTCCTTGCCAAGGTACTTCTGAACAGCTTCCTGAACAGCGGGAATTCTTGAAGAACCGCCAACCATAAGAACCTTATCAATTTCGCTTACGCTGAGGCCCGAGTCAGAGATAGCCTGACGAACGGGGTTCATTGTTGCCTCAACAAGGTCTGCTGTCATCTCGTTGAACTTAGCGCGTGTAAGTGTTGTTTCAAGGTGCTTGGGGCCTGTTGCATCAGCTGTGATGAAGGGAAGGCTGATAGAAGATGTTGTAACACCGGAAAGCTCAATCTTTGCCTTCTCTGCAGCTTCCTTAAGTCTCTGCATTGCCATCTTGTCGCCGCGAAGGTCGATACCCTGATCAGCCTTGAAGCCGTCAGCAAGCCAGTCGATGATTCTCTGGTCGAAATCGTCACCGCCGAGACGGTTGTTACCTGCTGTTGCAAGAACCTCCTGAACACCGTCACCCATCTCAATGATGGAAACGTCGAATGTACCGCCGCCAAGGTCATAAACCATAACCTTCTGGTCGTTCTCCTTATCAATACCGTAAGCGAGAGCAGCAGATGTGGGCTCGTTGATGATTCTCTTTACCTCAAGACCTGCGATGTGACCTGCGTCCTTTGTTGCCTGACGCTGTGCGTCTGTGAAGTATGCGGGAACAGTAATAACAGCCTCTGTTACCTTATCGCCAAGGTATGCCTCAGCATCAGCCTTGAGCTTCTGGAGAATCATTGCGGAAATCTCCTGAGGTGTGAAGCGCTTGTCATCAATCTTAACGCCGAAATCTGTACCCATCTGGCGCTTGATGGAAGCGATTGTGCGGTCGGGGTTTGTGATAGCCTGGCGCTTTGCAACCTGGCCTACCATTCTTTCGCCATCCTTGCTGAAAGCAACAACAGAGGGTGTTGTACGTGCGCCTTCAGCGTTTGCGATAACTACGGGCTCGCCGCCTTCGATAACTGCTACGCATGAGTTTGTTGTACCAAGGTCAATACCAATTACTTTTGCCATGATTAATTACTCCTTTTGTATAATGAAAAATATTTATTACTTGCTTTAGTTTGCAACCTGTACGGTCGCACAGCGTATTACTTTGTCTCCAATCTTATAGCCCTTTGCAAAAACCTGAGCCACTACGCTCTCGCCAAAATCCTCGCTGTCGATGTGCATTACTGCGTTGTGCATCATCGGGTCAAATGCCTCACCCTGCTCACCGAAGGCTTCTACACCGAGCTTACTGAAGATATCGGCAAACTGAGTGAATATCATCTCCATGCCCTTCTTGTAAGTCTCGTAATCTGCCGAGGTGTTTGATGTTGCACGCTCAAAATTGTCGATAACGGGAAGTATCTCGCCGATAATGTAGGCTTTGATGTCTCCGTTGAGCGCATCCTTCTCGCGCTGAGTACGCTTGCGGTAGTTATCATACTCTGCGGCAAGTCGGAGATATTGGTTTTTCTGCTCTTCAAGCTCTGCCTGAAGCTCAGCCGCTTTGTCAGCCTTTTTCTTGGACTTTTTTTCCTTTTTCTCTTCCTTTTCTTCTGCTGCCGTTACGTTTTCCTTTTCTTCCATTGTTAACCTTCCTTCCTGTTATTCTTCCAATGTTTCGGTAAGTATTTCACCTACAAGGCCCGAAATGAACTGCATGTAGGGAATCATCTTAGCATAGTCAAGCCTTGTCGGCCCGATAATACCCAGCGCACCTGACCGCTCACCGTTGATGCTGTAGCGGGAAATTATGACGCTCGAATTTGCCAGCTGTTTGTATTCGTTCTCTGTGCCTATTCGCACGTCAACGTCACCCGTACCCGCAGAGATAAGCTTTGCAATCGGGTCGCCCTTGCGCAAAAATTCCATCAACTCGATTATGTTGCCGCCAAGCTCTCTGTAGTTGAAGAGGTTTGACTGACCTTCGAGCAACACGTCTGACTTGAGTGCCTCCTCCGCAAGGTCGGCAAGCGTTACAAAGAACGGCGACATCTCAAGAGCAAACTCGCCAAGGGAAGCCACAAGCGTTTGTAACATTACCGTACCG
>JAFOBC010000285.1 GCA_017382015.1 Clostridia bacterium | reverse complement strand
TGTTTTTTGTTGAGCGGATTGGGATTACTAAGTGAATGGTTGTCTGAACTGTTTCATGTTGGTTCGTTCCTTTCGTGTTGTCTCTGTCGTTCTCTGTGTCTATATTATAGCATTTCGCAGACCGCACCCGTGCACATAACTGTTCCTCTGCTTTTGGAAAATAAAAAAAGAACAACTTTTTTTCAGTTGTTCTTTTTCAAAAAGTTATCAAAAGTTGTCAATTTGAAATTACTTAACGGTGAGAATGAATCATAGTTCTTAGTAATATCTTTATCGAATATTGCACAATAGTGTTTTGTCATATCAAGTGTTGAGTGCCCTAATAACCTTTGTAAAGTAAAAGCGTTGCCGCCGCAATCAACCAAATACTTTTTTGCAAAGGTATGTCTGAACAAATGGATGCTTGTCTTTTGGACACCTCTGCGTTTGTTATACTTTGCGATAGTGCAACGCAAACCGTTTTCCGATAATTGACTGCCTGTTTCATTCGGAAAGAGGTAATCATCGTCTGAACCGCCTCTTATCCTCATGTATTCACTCAGCGTTCCGCAAAGTAGAGAACAGAGCGGTATTACCTGAGATTTCTTGTTTTTGGTGTGTCTGAGGTAAATTACCTGATTACCCAAATCAACATCCTTATTCATAATATTACGAACAGAGGCGGCACGGCAACCATTATTTAAGAGTAAATTGATGATTACCCAATTACGATATTCAGAGAAACTGCATTTTCTCATATTTGGTTTTTTTAACAGTAATTTTAACTCCGTATCGGAATAGGTGTCCTTGATTGTTTCCTCGGCTCTATACCTTGACAGGCTCAAATTTGCAACTCCTTCTTCTTTGCACCATGAGAAAAAAGATTTCAGGGTTCGTGTATAACTCTGTATAGAATTTGCGGATAATCCTACATCTCGCATACTTGAAATCATTTTTTTAAGGTCTGTCTGTTCAATGGAATCCATTGGTTTATCAAGGTTTAAGTGCTTTCCGATTGATGATAAATGCTCTTTGTAGGTTCGCAAGGTCTTTTCACTCAGACCCATTGATTTCTTAAAGAGAAGGAAATCATCAAACGTTTCTCTCATACTGACCGAGACTTTCATTGTAATTCTTGCCATTTTTGCAACACTCCTGATTCTTGAAATTTCTGTAAAAATCAAGAGTGTCGGTAAAAACAAGAAAAAACCGTTCAAACCCTTAGGTCTGAACGGTTTTCTTCGATATGGTCCGAGTGGCGAGACTTGAACTCACGGCCTCTTGACCCCCAGTCAAGCGCGCTACCAACTGCGCCACACCCGGACAACGATAGATATATTAACACATTTATTTGGAATATGCAATACTTATTTTGAAATTTTTTGAATTTTTTTAATTTTCTTTTATATTACCTTTTTTAACATTGCGCTCAATAATATCTTTTGTATATTTCCAGATAAATTCCGAGCCTTTTTGGCTTCTGCTCTGTCGCTTTTCTACCTGAGTCCTGCACACATCGTGTTCGCGCCAATCTCTGCCATTATTATAATCGTTTAACAGCAACGGCTGAAAATTATCCATTGATTTAGCAAAGCGTGCTTCCGCGCTCTCCCCTGCCTCAAACTCGTAAAACAACGCTTTCATCTCTTCATACTGGTCCCGAGGCAACAGACCAAAAATCCGCTCTGCAGCTTGCTCTTCGCGCTCTGCCTGGGTTTCAAGCGCTGCTGTATCATAAGCGTAAGTATCGCCTGCATCTATCTCAACTATATCGTGAATCAGAGCCATCATCATAGCTTTTGCAACGTCAAACTCCTGATTGGAATACTCACGAAGCAAATAAATCATAATCGCCATATGCCACGCGTGTTCAGCATCATTTTCAGGACGAATATATCCGGTCAAATGAGTCTGTCGGTAAATTTCTTTCTCTTTATCTGCTTCCAGAATAAAATCTATTTGCTTTTTAAAACGCTCCATATCCATTGTCAACGCCTCCGATTTCTTATAAAAATATAGCACAACCTGATTAAAAAATCAAATGACAAAAACAAAATCATCCCGACTGCAAGATGATACAATCGGGATGACAGTATTATTTAATTAAATCGTGCTCTTTAATAAATTTAACCGTTTCGTCAACTGTTGTGAAAGCAAGAGCCACCACAGTATCCGCACCGCCGTAATAAACAGCTATTCTGCCCGTATCAGCATCAGCAAGCGCGGCACACGGGAAAACAACATTGGGAACGTCACCTACACACTCATAAAGTTCATGGGGTGCAAGGAGGAAGCAATCCGCTCTGTGAAGCACCTTCCACGGCTCATCCTTATCAAGAATTGCAGCGCCCATTGCATATGTAAAACCGTTACAGCTTGTGAGCACACCGTGATAGAACATCAGCCAACCCTCATCGGTTTCGATAGGTGTGGGGCCTGCGCCAACCTTTGTCATTTCCCAGTTTTTCTGAGGCGACATAACAAAACGATGTTTGCCCCAGTATGTAAGGTCCTTACTGTGGCTGAGGAAAATATCACCATAAGGCGTATGACCTCTGTCACAAGGTCTGATAAGCAGAAGATACTCATCATTAACTTTTCTCGGGAAAAGAACACCGTTTCTTGCAACAGGATAGCAAGCATCCTCAAGCTGAGTCCAGCTCTTGAAATCTGTGGTATACGCGATACCGATTGTTGTACCGTGAGGTGTAAGATTAACCCAAGAGAGGTAATATTTACCCTCTATCTCACAAAGTCTGGGGTCATAACCTCTGAAGATAACCTCATCCTGAAGCTCCCAGCTTATTGCATCTTTACTGTAGCCAACAACAAGTGTGTGATCTCTGCTGATATCATCCACT
>JAFOBC010000284.1 GCA_017382015.1 Clostridia bacterium | reverse complement strand
TCACAAATAAAATAACCGGTGACTATTCCGCTAGGAATAATCACCGGCTTTTTGGGTTTGATTAAAGATGAAAGTGTACCGAAGACAAACTTGCCTACGAAGAGCAGAGCGATAATGGTAACAGCGATATCCTTAGCCTTAAACTTGCCTGTGAAGAGTGTGATAAGAACGTAAGCTATTGCGCCGATACCGATACCGTTAGCAATAGAGTAAGTGAGGGGCATCATGATGAGTGTGAGGAATGCAGGAACAGCACTTCTCATATCCTTCATATCAACCTTCGAGAAGTTCTTAAGCATAAGAACGCCGACGAAGATAAGTGCAGGAGCTGTAGCAGCTGCAGGGATGATGCTTGCAACGGGTGAGAGGAAGAGACAGAGAGCGAAGCAGAGAGAGGTTACAAGGCTTGTAAGACCTGTTCTGCCGCCTGCCGCAACGCCTGATGCACACTCAACAAAAGTTGTAACTGTAGATGTACCGCAGACAGAGCCTGCAACAGTTGCAACAGAGTCGCAAGTCATAGATTTGTTGATGTCGATGGGGTCGCCGTTTTCGTCGAGCATATTTGCTTCGGAAGCTGTGCCGTAAAGTGTGCCGATTGTGTCGAACATATCAACAAGGCAGAATGTGATGATAAGCATGATAACTGAGAAGATACCGCCGATCATTTCGCCTGAGAAAACATTCTTCCAGGATTCAGCCTTGAAGATAGCTGTGATACCGATATCTGCAAAATCCTTGAAGGGAGTCATAACAGATGTCATATCGAAGTTGGGAAGCTGCCATGTTGCAAGGTAGTAGATAACTGTTGTTGCAAGCATACCGATAAGGACAGCGCCCTTTATGTTGAGCTTTGTGAGGATAGCGATGATGATGAAGCCGAGCAGAGCAACGATTGCGGGAGCAATATCAGCCCAAGCAGCACCGTTAATCTTAACGAACTGTACAAGTGTGTACTGGTTAGCCTGAATAATGCCGACATTCTGGAATCCGATAAATGCGATGAAAAGACCGATACCTGCAGGGATTGCTTTCTTGATACAGTCGGGCATTGCCTTTGCAATGTATGTGCGAAGGCCGGTAACCGAAAGAAGAAGGAAGACAAGACCTGAAAGAAGAATGATGACAAGACCTGCCTGATAGCCTTTGATTACGTCGCCGCCGTTTACAATCTGCGGAAGAACGAATGATGTGAAGAAAAATGAGTTGAGACCCATACCGCAAGCCTGTGCAAAGGGCATCTTTGCGTAGAATGCGTAAAGCAGTGTGCCGATTACTGCAGCGATGATGGATGCGATGTAAACCGCGTTCCAGATTTTGCCTGCGCCGTCAACGTCAAAACTGAAACCAATCATCTGGTTGGGGTTGGTGACGATGATGTAAGCCATGGCAAAGAATGTTGTAAGACCGGCAATGATTTCGGTTCTTACATTTGAGCCACGTTCCGTGATTTTGAAAAACTTGTCCATACTTTCTCTCCTTTTTACATTTAGAGTGTTTTTATTATACCACATTTTGTGCCAATTGCAATAATTTTTACTAATTTGTCACGATTTATTGTGCTATTTTTGAATAGTGTGTGAATCTCTGGATTTGTATTCTGAAAAATAGGGGGATTCTTTGAAAATTTAACAAAAACTTATTTGCAATGTAGTGATTTTTGCTTTAAAATCTGATAGAATACAATAAAGCGTCAAAGATTATAAATTGATTTCCCGAAAGGAGTTTTTGATATGGGACTTATTAAAGCAGGTGTAGGAGCACTCGGCGGTGTACTCGCCGACCAGTGGAAGGAATTTTTCTACTGCGATTCGCTTGAAAACGATGTGCTTATGGTGAAAGGACAGAAGCGAGTAGGCGGCAGAAGC
>JAFOBC010000283.1 GCA_017382015.1 Clostridia bacterium | reverse complement strand
TTTTTATGCCTTATGCCATTTTACACCCTGCGGTGTGTCTTCAAGCACAATTCCCATTGCCTTGATTTTGTCTCTGATTTCGTCAGCAAGTGCCCAGTTTTTGTCCTTTCTTGCCTGTGCACGCTGTGCGATAAGTTCTTCAACCTCGTCATCGAGGCTTGCCTTGCTTCTGTTGTAAACAAGACCGAGCACGTCTGTAAGCTCGTCAAATGCTTTTGCGGCAAGCTCAAGTGTTGCCTTGTTTGCGCCTGTGGCAATTACTGTGTTGATATCACGTACAAGCTCGAATACTGCGGCAATAGCATCGGCTGTGTTGAGGTCGTCATCCATTGCTGTAATAAACTGCTGGATTCTGCCGTGCACCTTGTCGTTGAATTCGTTGTCAAGCTCGCCGCCAGCAGCGTTGCCGAGTGCGAAATCAAGGTTTTCGCGGCAGTTATAAAGGCGCTCGAGTGATGCCTTGCACTGCTCGATGATTTCTGTGTTGTAGTTGATGGGGCTACGGTAGTGAGAAGAGATAAGGAAGTAACGAACAGGCTCATAGCCGTATTTATCCGCAACGTCGCGTACTGTGAAGAAGTTGCCGAGTGATTTGGACATTTTTACGTTATCAACGTTGATGTAGCCGTTGTGCATCCAGTAGTTTGCAAAGCTTGCGCCGTTGCAGCACTCGCTCTGTGCGATTTCGTTTTCGTGGTGGGGGAATATGAGATCCTGACCGCCGCAGTGGATGTCGATTGTTGTGCCGAGGTAGCGGCGTACCATTGCGGAGCATTCAATGTGCCAGCCGGGTCTGCCGTGACCCCACGGTGACTCCCAGTAGGGTTCGCCGGGCTTTGCACCCTTCCAGAGTGCGAAATCCATCGGCTCGCGCTTAATTTCTTCTACGTTGATTCGTGCGCCTGCCTCAAGATCTTCGAGCGGCTGATGTGAAAGCTTGCCGTATTCATCAAACTTTTTGGGGCTGAAGTAAACATCGCCGTCAACAGCGTATGCATAGCCTTTTTCAATAAGAGTCGAGATGATGCTTATAATCTCGTCAATGTTTTCTGTTGCCTTGGGGTGAACGGTTGCTTCGCGTACGTTCATACCCTTTGCGTCTTTCCAGAATTCCTCGATGTATTTTTCGCTGACCTCTTTGTAAGTCAGACCTTCTTCGTTAGCACGGCGGATGATTTTGTCATCAATGTCGGTGAAGTTCTGCACAAATTTTACGTCATATCCGCGGTATTCCATATAGCGGCGCAGTACGTCGAAAACGCAGAGCGGTCTTGCGTTACCGATGTGGATGAAGTTGTAAACAGTCGGGCCGCAGGCATATACCTTGAGCACGCCGGGCTCAATTGTTTTGAGCTCTTCTTTTGATCGTGTAAGAGTGTTAAAGATTCTCATTTATTTTGTCTCCTCTTCTAAAGATTTGATTTTTTTGTTAAGTCTGTCAATTTCAACCTGAAGCTTGCAAAGCTCCATTGCAATCGGGTCGGGGATATGAATCTGGTCAAGGTCGTCGACTCGTTTTCCGTTTTGTTTAACAACTCTTGCAGGCACGCCTACTGCGGTTGAGTTGGGCGGAATTTCATCGAGCACTACAGCGCCTGCGGCGATATTGGTGTTGTCGCCGATTTTGAACGGACCGAGCACCTTTGCGCCTGCTCCAATCAGCACGTTGTTGCCGATTGTGGGATGTCGTTTGCCTGTGTGGTGACCCGTACCACCCAGTGTAACGCCCTGATATATTGTAACGTCGTCACCGATAACCGCTGTTTCTCCTATGACAACGCCCGTGCCGTGGTCAATGAAGAATCTCTTGCCGATTTTAGCAGCAGGGTGAATCTCAATTCCCGTCTTTTTTACGCATCTCTGCGAAATCAGTCTTGCAAGGAAAAACAGCTTATGGTTGTAGCAAAAATATGCTTTGCGGTGCATCCTTACAGCCTTGAGTCCGGGGTAGAGAAATAATATTTCAAGTGAAGAGCGTGCTGCGGGATCACGTTCTTTTACGCACTGTATGTCTTCTCTGAGTTGTTTGAACAAATTATCACCTCTGTAAATAAAAAAACTCCGTCACCCCAAAAAGGTGACGGAGGCGATTTGGTTCGCGGTTCCACTCCGACATTGTACTCAGTAAAGCTCGTCAAAGCCTTGGGCTGATAACGGTGCCTGCCGTACGGGAATACTGCTATTTCCTCCCGTCTGCTCTTGGGTGCATTCGCCCGGCTGTTCAGCAGTGTACTTGCAGCAAGATGTACACCTCTCTGTGAAGAACGTTGTGCCACGGTTACTGGTCCCATTCAACGCATTTTACATATTTTAACCTATTATATGCAATTTATTTTGAGAAGTCAATTGTTTTTTTCGCCTGAATAAGATAAATGATACCCGATACAGCCGCAAGTATGGCTGTAATCCATATCATAATGTTAGTCAGAAACTTGAAATTGTTTGCAAGGAAGCCGAAAGTTTCAACAAACTCACCCCATACAAGGATAAGAATTGTGAAAGCCATTTGGGTTGCTGTTTTGATTTTGCCGAATATGTTGGCAGGTATAACGATGTTCTGCGAAGCAGAGATAAGACGCATTGACGTAACAATAAACTCTCTTGTGAGAATGATGAATACCGGCCAGGCACCGCATATGCCTTCCTGAATAAAGGCGAGCAGCGCGGCAGTTGTCAGCATCTTATCGGCAACGGGGTCGAGAAACTTGCCAAACGTTGTTATCTGGTTGTTTTTTCTTGCGAGCTTACCATCAATCGCATCGGTTATGGCGGCAACGGAGAAGATGACCGCCGAGATAATAAAACGGTGGGGGATTGAGGTGAGGAGCGCCAGCATGAACAGCGGAGTAATTATAACCCTTGCAACTGTCAGTTTGTTAGGTGTGTTCATTTATTCAGCCTCTCCGATGAGATCATACTCATCTGTGTTTATGATTGTTACCGTGCAGAAATCGCCTTCGCCGTAGTCATTGCTGCTTGTGAACTTAACACAGCAGTCAATTTCGGGCGCATCCATATAGGTTCTGCCGGTGTAGCTGTCGGTATAAGCATCATAGCTTTCGACAAGTACCTCAAAGCTTTTGCCTATGAGTCTGTTGTGCTTGTCCATAACAATGTTATACTGATCATTCATTATTATATCCTGCCTGTCAAGCTTTGTGCGCTCGTCAAGCTGGTCTTCAAATTCTGCGGCGGGAGTTCCTTCCTCAGCGGAGTAAGCAAAACAGCCGAGGTTATCAAATTCGGTCTCGTTTACAAAGAGAGCCAGGTTTTCAAATGCCTCTTCCGTTTCACCGGGGAATCCTGTGATAAACGTTGTGCGGATAATAATGTCGGGCATTTTGTCCCTGAGCTTTGTTATAAGCTCTTTTACCTGCTGCTGTGTGCCTCTGCGGTTCATGCGTTTGAGCACGTTATCGTCAGCGTGCTGAAGCGGCAAATCGACGTAATGGAGCACCTTTGGCAATGTTGCCATCGCTTCAATCAGTTCGTCTGTGAATTCGTCAGGATAGCAGTAGAGCATTCTTATCCAGTGGATTCCGTCAATGTCATTCAGTCTTCTGAGAAGCTCGGGCAGCTTGAGCTCACCGTAAAGGTCTTTGCCGTAAAGTGTTGTATCCTGAGCGACAATAATCAGCTCTTTAACTCCTTTTTCGGCAAGGTTCTTTGCTTCTTCAATTATATCGTCCATTTCGCGGCTGCGGTATTTACCTCTGATTGAGGGGATAGCGCAGTAGGTGCAGCAGTTGTTGCATCCGTCCGCAATTTTAAGATATGCATAGTATTCGGGCGTTGTGAGCACACGGTCGCCGTTAAGAGGGAGTTTATCCTTTTCGGGGAAATGACCGATTTTTTCTCCGTCAATAACACGGCTGCAGATATCTGCAATGTCAGCGTTTGCGCCGATTCCGAGCACTGCGTCGACCTCGGGTATTTCGTTAAGTATTTCGTCTTTGTATCGCTCTGCAAGGCAGCCGGTTACTATGATTTTTCCTACAACGCCGTCTTCTTTGAGCTGAGCCATATCGAGTATGCTTTCAATTGCCTCTTTTTTTGCTGACTCAATAAATCCGCAGGTGTTGATGATAACTGCGTCTACACCGTCGTACGGGTCGCGGATTTCAAAGCCGTTTGCATCAAGTGAAGCAAGCAGGCATTCACCGTCAATCTGATTTTTGGGGCAGCCGAGTGAAATAAAACCAACTGTGCTCATACGTCATAATCCTCGTCAAAATCATTATATTCGCTCATAGCGCTCCTTATGTCGGAGTAGCTGTAGCCAAGACGAAGCAGGGCGGCAAAAACTTGCTTCCTGCCCTTGTCGGTGCTCATCTTGCGCAAATACTTACGTTCTAATAATACCCTAATGTTGTCACTTTCGTCAAGTGTTATTGCGCTTGTTACATTTTCTGCAATCTCGCGGTCAACTCCGCGACGCATCAGTTCTGAGTGTACTGCGCGCAGTCCGTAGCCTTTTCTGGCAATAAGCTCCTCTGCAAGCATATGTGCATAGCGCTCGTCGTTGATGTATCCGAGCGATTTTACTCTTGCCACAGCATCGGCAGCCGCTTCTTCGCCGTCAGCTCGTCTGAGCTTGTTATACAGCTCTTTTTCGCTGTGGTCACGTCTGGAGAGTATGTTAAGAGCGCGGTTGAAACAGCGGCGCTTGGCAATTTTGTCGGCAAGTGCCTTATACTGCTCCTCGTCGATTTCATCGCCAGAAACATAACCGCTTGAAAACCAGAAATCAGCATCAACGGTGAGCTTGTACTCGCCGTTGATGCTGATGTGTATCTTGTTTGCTTTGCCTTTTTGTGCTGTAATTATCATAGTATTATTCGTCGTCATCTACTGCGATATCAAGGTTGGCCTTGAGCTTGCCTTTGGGTGTAGGGGGTGCAACAACGGGTGCCAGTGCAACGGGAATGTCGATTCATCTGCAGCAGCTTCAGCTTTGATGTCGTCACTGT
>JAFOBC010000031.1 GCA_017382015.1 Clostridia bacterium | reverse complement strand
ATCGACAAGCAGCGGCACACCGTGAGCCTTGCAGACAGCCGAAATAGCGGCGATATCGGTAACACCGCCGAGATAATCTGGGCTTGTGATATAAACAGCAAACGGCTTTTCATCGCAGGCACTCAGCTGAGCTTCAAGCGATTCTGCCGTAACAATACAGCTGCAGATTCCGCTGCTCTGCTCCGGATAAAGCCACACTATATCAAAATCGAGCTTTGCCGCAGCATAAATAAAAGCTTTGTGTGCATTTCTGCCTGCAATAACAAACGGCTTTTTGCCGCATTTATCCGCTCTGCCGTAAGCGGCAAACAGCATAGCCTGTATGCTCTGGGTTGAACCGCCTGCAGAGTAGACCGTGCGTGACGTGCCGAAAAGAGATGCGGCATTTTTCTCGCTTTCAAGAATTATGCCTTCGGGCACGTAAAGTTCGTCTGCCCCTCTTATTTCGGTTATATCAAGCTGTTCACAACCAAAAAAAGACACACCTTTATGACCCGGCATATGAAACCGGGCCTTGCCGCTTTGTGCATAAGCTTTCACAAAATCAACAATCGGTGTGTCCATAATTATTCCTCTTTTTTAAACTTCGTCGGCAATCTGAAGCATTACCGCACATTCGATACGCTTTTTGAAAAGCTCACAGCCGTATTCGTAAATGCCTGTGATTTTGCCGGTTGCATGGTATGAGTTTGCAGCACAGCCGCCTGAGCAGTAGAGCTTTGCCCAGCAATCCTCGCACTCTTTACGTGCATATGCGTTGCAGAGCTTGAACTCATTCTGCACCTCGGTATTTGAAATGCCGTTATAGATATCTCCGAGCAGATATTTGCTATCGCCAACAAACTGATGGCAAGGATAGATATCGCCCGTAGGTGTTACGGCAACGTACTCCGTACCCGAGCCGCAACCCGAAATACGCTTATAAATACACGGTCCGTGCTTGAGGTCAAGCATATAGTGGTAGAACGTGAACGGTCTGCCCTCACGCTTGCGCTTGATCATCTCTTTTGCAAGTATCTCATACTGCTCAAAGAGCACCGGCAGGTCATCGTTTGTAAGTGCGCTTGCATCGCTCGGTGCGCAGACAACAGGTTCCATACTGAGCTCTGTGAAGCCCATATCAGCCATATGGAAAATGTCGTTTGTAAAGTCTGTGTTTGCGTGGGTGAAAGTGCCACGCATATAGTAGCTCTTATTGCCTCTGCGCTCAACAAACTCCTTGAACTTGGGCACGATTATATCATAGCTGCCCTTGCCTGTATAGTCTTTGCGAAGACGGTCGTGAACCTCTTTTCTGCCATCTAAACTAAGCACGATATTGCTCATTTCTTTGTTGCAGAATTCAATTACGTCGTCGTCGATAAGTACACCGTTGGTGGTGAGTGTAAATCGGAAATTCTTTCCGCACTCCTACTCTCTTTCCCTCGCGTACGCCACAAGCTCCTTGACAACGTCAAAGTTCATCAGCGGCTCACCGCCGAAAAAGTCCACCTCAAGATTTCT
>JAFOBC010000282.1 GCA_017382015.1 Clostridia bacterium | reverse complement strand
CGGCACAGCAGTTACAACCGCCTCAAGATTTTCAAACAGCTTGTCCATCAGCATTTCATCAGCAGGACGAATAGTCTGATCCAGAATCAACGTTGCGGCTTTCAACGGAGAAATAGGACGGATTGAATTTTCATCAGCACGCTCAATAAAACAAAGCGCCTTAAGCGGAACTGACGTATTGACGCTAATATTATGCTTGCCGCTGAACGGAGTGCCGTAAACCATCGGTACACCGTCAACAATTTTGATTGCAGGCTTATCGTCATTTATAATATAGGCTCCTTTATCGGCAAACTCTCTGAGCCAAAGTGAGGTATGGGTTGATTTACCCGTACCGCTGGGTGCAGAAAAACAATAAGCCACACCGTCAACAACAACTGCAGAAGCATGGAGCAAGAAACCGCCATTATCGATTAACGCGGTATAAAACTCAGAGCCTACACGCATATATTCAAGGCTTTCAATATCCAGAAGAGGATATTTAGGCAACATATTTTCTAGTTCAGTATAATCAAGTCTAATATTCAATTGAGCAGATTGAGCATCTTTACAAAGATAAGGCTCACTACGTTTTCTTAACTTATCATATTCAGCATCATAGCCGACGATTATATCGGCGATAGAATAGTAATTCATAGATTACTCCAAACCGGTTAATTAAAGGGAAAAACGGGCAGACAGTAATCTGCCTGCCCGTAACATAGGGTCGATTGATTAGAACTCGTCGTCTGCGCTGGGAGCTACGTTAGCATCAAGACCATTTGAAAGCTCACCGATATCAGCATCAAAGTTAGTGTCGGGATTGCTTTCTGTGATAACGTCAGCAACAGTAAACTTTTCAACCTCAACAGCGGGTGTTGTGTACTTCTTCATTGTTTTCATCTCCATTCTGTCAAATAATAGATGATTAATCAGTTACAATTAAAGTGTACCTGAAACGATATTTGTGTAGACTGTTACTACTTCGCCTGAATCAAGATCCTTGTAGATAACATAGCCACGGCCGTAAACTGTACCGGAAGCAGTCTTAACACCAAGCTCATAGTAGAGGTTATCGAGAATGTAACCATCGTCGCCGTATGCATCAGACTTCTTAAGAAGAACACCTGATGCACCGTTGAGGTCAAGTGTCATATTGTCTTCAGTTGCATAATCAGCATTCTTAGTTGCGATGATACCAACTTCGATAGCCTTCATGTTATCAGGAAGGTTGACGTATGTACCGAAGTATACACGGCTTGTAGCCTTATCAACGTTAACAACGATATCCTGGTCAACAGGAATCTCTATGTCAAGCTGTGCTGCGTATACTGCATATACAAAGAAGTCGTCAGTTCTGTCTTCGATTTCAGCATAAAGCTCATCATCGGAGAGAGCAGAATCTGCTGTAGCTGCCTTATCAAGTGACCAACCTGCAAAAGTCATACCTCTGTACTCGGGTACGTCATAAGCTTCGAGATCGAGGTCAGCAACAACACCGTCGAAGTCACCGATCCAGTTGAAACCGAGGTTATCGTCAGTAAGGATTACGATGTTAACGTCTTCGTCATCCTGGCTGCCTCTTGCAGAGAAATTAAGAGTGATTGTGATATCACTACCTACACGGAAGTTAGCAAGAGAAGAAACTACCTGCCATGTGCCGTTGGGCTGAGTGTAAACATAATCACGGAAGAGAGGATCTGCATCGTCATACTCAACAGGCTCAACTGTGAAGAAATCACCCTTCTCAACCTTGTATGTCTTGAGAACTGACTCTACCTCACCGTTAACAGCAAACTTACCGTAACCTGCAACCTTAACAGTAACGTTACAGTACTCTACTGTCTTATCAGCGGGAGTTGTGATAACAGCAGTATCTGTGAAGCTGAATACGTTGAAGTAATCGCCTTCAACCTTGCTGTTGATATCGAAATACTTTGTGGGATTCTTAGCGATATCGAGAGCCTTAAGAGCGTATCTCTCGCAAAGCTCGGGAGCTCTGCTTGCATATTTCTCAATAAGGCCTGTGTTCTTTGCATCTTCGTACTTAGCCTTGATTGTCCAGTAGTAACCACCGGGAGCCATAAGCTTGTCAGCATAAGCGATGATTACGCCGGCATCACCGAAGTTGTTTGAAAGAGCGTTCTGAAGCTGAGGATCATCAAGAAGAGCGTAGCCATACTCAACAACCTCAAGAAGAGCATCAACGATTTCGATAAACTCAGCATAGTTCTCGCCTACATAAGCAGCTGCTGCGCCGATGTCGTTGAATTCTTTGTAATCAGCTGTGAGAGCAAGCTCCTTAACAGCTGTGTAGTGCTTATCGAAGAGCTCGAGGATACCGACACCTTCGCCGATGCTGCCCTTGAATGCATAGAGAGAATCTGCTACGCCGTCGCCGTCAGTATCGAAGATCTTACCAAACTCAGTCTCCTGATTCTTAAGAGACTGTGCAATAGCCTTCTGCTTGATTGCATCGCTCCAGTTGGGGTTAACCTGAGAAACAAGGCCTTTGTTGCCTGTGTTACCTGTGTAGTCCATACCCTTAAGAGCAAAAACAACACCCATAAAGTTTCTGATTGCTTCAATGTTCTTGAGGCCGTCTACTGTCTTGTATGCACCGTAGATGAGGTCAAGATACTCGTTAAACTTGCCGTAAGCGCTTTCACCTTCGAAATCCTTGATAAATCTGCCAATGATTTCGGGAGCCTTCTCAGCATATGTCTTAACCATATTGAGAGCATCGAGAACAACCTTCTTCTGCTGTACGCCCATCTTAACGGAAAGCTCGTAATCAAGCTCTGCATTAAGAGCAGCGTTTGCAGGAACGTTCTCGAATGTAGCTGCATAAGAACCGTCTGCCTGCTCAACGAAATCAGCTGTTACACCGTCGATTGTGCAGGTGTTGGGTGTGTATCTGTAGGAATATCTGTTGGGAACGCCGGACTTTTCGTTTGTTACGTCAGCCTGAGCGTAAACTGTAAGTACGTCTGTGTCTGCATCGTAAGAGCTTGTGGGAGCTGCGAACTCGGGGTTCTTACCTGATGCGATAACTGAGCCAAAGGAGAAATCGCCTTCGCTGTTTGTGAGACCATTGATGTATTTCTCTTCTGTTGCGGAGAGATTTACACCGTCCTTAAGGAACTCCTTAAGGAAGTCAATAGTCTTGTACTGTGTGTAACCGTCAGCAAAAGTAACTTTGTCAACGATATTGATTGCCTTGTAGATACCGACAAGGATAGCATCTTCGATAACAACTGTAGCCTTTGTGTTGTCGAGAGCCTTCATACCAACGGAGATAACGTCCTTAAGAACAACCTTACCTGCGTTTGCATTGATACCGTTGCCGCTTGTTACCTCAATAGTGTGGCTGTTGGGTATACGGATTGTAGAACCGATTGCTGTGATGCACTCGAGAGTTACGTCGCCACCGTTAACAGAAACAGCAGGCTTGTAATCCATAAGTGTGCTTGCGAAGCCTGTTGCTCCCTGATACTCCTCACACTGTGCGCGGAAAGTACCGTTGTAGAGAGTAACGTCGCCGCCCTTAACGTTGACAACTGACTTGCCGGGAGCACCGGTAACAGTTGCGTTGTTAAAGTCGATGTCGATGTCGCCGTTGATAACGAGAACATCTGTAAGAGTTACGTTGCCGCCGGTCCACTTGTAGGAATCAGCACCGTTTGCAATAGCTGCGTTGATGCCTGCCTGAAGATCTGTACCGCCTGCAGCGAGTGCACTGAATCCTGTTGCTAAACAACCGAGGATAATGCACAGGGAAAGAACTGCTGAGAGAATACGTTTGCTTGTCTTCACTGATTTCATCTCCTTATAATTTGTACGGGCACAATAAACCACATACTATTCCTGTCTATTATATTTTATATATGCCCCTTTGTCAAGGAGGCCAATGGCAATTTTTACAAATTTGTAACCTTAACCAGGACAGCCGCTGAGCATTTGTCAATAATGCTTATGAATCGAGGAAGTCCCTGAGCTTCTTGCTCCTGCTGGGGTGTCTGAGCTTGCGAAGCGCCTTAGCCTCAATCTGTCTGATACGTTCACGTGTAACGTTGAACTCTTTGCCGACCTCCTCAAGAGTACGGGGGTGACCATCAACAAGACCAAAACGAAGTATAATAACCTTCTTCTCTCTGGGCGTGAGTGTATTGAGCACTTCTTCAAGCGACTCCTTGAGGTGCACGTTGGAAGCAACATCTGCAGGTGCAAGTGCATCGTCATCGGGAATGAAATCGCCAAGATGGCTGTCTTCCTCCTCACCGATGGGAGTTTCGAGAGAAACCGGCTCCTGAGAAACGCGTCTGATATCGCGCACCTTATCTACGGAGAGTTCAACCTCACGTGCTATCTCCTCAGTTGTAGGCTCGCGGCCGAGATCGTGAAGAAGCGTATTGGTAGCCTTTTTGACCTTATTGATCTGCTCAACCATATGAACAGGGATACGGATAGTTCTTGCCTGATCGGCAATTGCTCTCGTAATAGCCTGTCTGATCCACCACGTTGCGTAAGTGGAGAACTTAAAGCCCTTAGTGTAGTCAAACTTATCAACAGCCTTGATAAGACCAAGGTTACCTTCCTGAATCAGATCAAGGAACTGCATACCTCTGCCTACATAGCGCTTTGCAATACTTACAACAAGACGCAGGTTAGCTTCGGCAAGGCGGCTCTTGGCCTCCTCGTCGTTATTTGCAATTCTCATCGCAAGCTGAATCTCCTCTTCTGAGGAAAGGAGCTGAACATGACCTATTTCTTTGAGATAGACCTTTACAGGGTCATCCATAGCGCCGCCCTTAGCATCTGCCGCAGCGCCGGAATCGCCGGAATCTTTCATCTCCGTCTCATAATTAATTTCTTCAAGTGCGGCATCGTCAAAGTCATCGATGATTTTTATGTTCTGCGTTTCGGCAATATCATAGAATTCATCCAGTTCATCAACCTCAATACCCATATCGCCCATTATTGTGTCAATCTCGCGTGTGGTGAGTTTACCTGACTGCTTACCCTTTTCGATAAGAGCACGAAAAGCACTCTTCTTATCTACAGCTTCAATTCCCATTTTCTTTTCTCCTTTGTATTGTTAGTCTTGATTAAAAAGCTTCCTGAATTCCTCATCGCTCAACGCTGAGGGATCCGACACATCCTGTTTCGCTTTCTCCTCAATTAGTTTGTCTATGCAATCGCTGCACTCGGCAGCGCTGTTGCCTGTGTTAATTTTCGTATTGATGATACGCGAAAGATTTGACGCGTACTCGCCGCTCATATTGCCGATCACAACACTGTATTCGGGCATTTCTCCCCTTTCAAGATACGGCAGTATTGCAGAAAATACCGTTTTGCCGAAATCACTCAAAAAAATATCAGCAGACAGCCTGTCCGCACACTTGCGGTAATTTGCAGGTGTACGCATAAGGTTAGCAATCAAAGCCTCTTCGGCCCTGAGTGCACCGATATTGCTGAGCGGAACCGGCCTGCCTTGTTCTGTAAAAGATGAGGCCTGAATGCGTTTAAACTCTTCATTTTGCTTGGTTCTTACAGAGCGCTTTCTCACCGACTTGACCTGAGCGGCTATTGCCTCCTTGGAAATTTCAAGATCGTTTGACAGACGGCTGATATATACGTCGCGCTCTATTTCGGAGCTGATTGCCGCCAGAACCGAAACAGCCTCACGCATAAAGCCTATTTTACCGTCATCTGTCATAGTGTTATATTTGGCACGTATGCCCTGAAGTCGGTATTCGATATCATTTGCAGCGCCGTCAACAATATTACGAAATCGCTCTGCGCCGAACTTCTTAATAATCTCATCAGGATCTTTACCGCCGGACAAAGCAAGCACACGGACCTTGACACCGGTTTTTGAAAAAGCCTGTATCGCTCGCCTGACAGCTTTTTGACCCGCTTCGTCAGAGTCATACGCCAAAAGCACCTCATCGGCATAGCGACTGATAAGGTTGACCTGCTCATCGGGCAAAGCAGTACCGAGGCACGCAATAGTATTTTTGAAACCAGCCTGATGAAGAGCAATCGTATCCATATAACCTTCGGTGATTATAAGACGCCGCTCGCCGCTGTCCTTCGCAAGATTCAGCGCAAAGACACCTGAACCTTTCTTGTAAACCAGGGTATCGGATGTATTGATATATTTCGGCTTTGAGTCATCAAGAACTCTTCCGCCGAAAGCAACAACGTTACCCCTTACATCGATAATCGGTATCATTGCTCGGTTACGGAAATTATCGTAATAATTTACTTTACCGTTTTTGTCGCTCTTACGCACAAGGTTTGCATCAACAAGCTCACCCGGAGTATAGCCGAGCGAATGCAGATGATTATACAGAGCGCGCCAATCATCGGGAGCATAGCCCATACCAAAGCGGCGGATAGTGCTCATACTGTATCCCCTCGAAAGGTAATAGTTGAGACACGTTTTACCTTGCTCACTCATCAACACATTGTGAAAAAAGCGCGCAGCCTCACGATTAGCCTCAAGTATACGGCGCCTGCGTTTACTGATAACGTCATCAAAGCCATCCTCAGGCAGAGCCATACCGGCACGTTGCGCAAGGCTCTTAACAGCATCGATGTAACCCAGATTTTCGATGCGCCTGATAAAAGTGATGACATCTCCTCCGGCACCGCAACCAAAGCAGTAGAAAGACTGAGTTTCAAGATACACGGTAAACGAAGGAGTTTTTTCATTATGAAACGGACAAAGGCCGTTCATAGTGGTACCTCTACGGCGCAAATTGACATAAGGAGAGATAACCTCGGAAATTTCGTTTCTTTCCCGAAGCTCACGCAAAAAATCTTCATTCAAGCGATTGGCCATTTTTCTCTCCTTTATGAATTTATATGGTAATAATATAATATTTTTTATAAAAAATATTTGCAGTTATGACCAGGAAAGAGGAATAAACAACTCCTCAAATTTGCGCACGGCAAAACGGTCGGTCATACCGGAAATATAGTCGCACGCCGCACGCTCCGCACCCTCACGGAAACAGATTTCTTCATAAGAGACGGGAAGCTCGGCAGGATTATCTGCAAAGTAATGATAAAGCTGTTTTATCATAGTATCCGCCTTACCTTCTTCGCCCTTGCAGTAGGGGTTGGTGTACACATTCGCAAACATAAACTTATGAAGCTCCTCCATCGCTTCGGCAACCTCACGCGCAAGGCAAATATCATCCTCGCTGTTTTCGATTGCAGAAAGCACGAGCGTATTTATGCGCTCTGATTTTGAATATCCGAGCACTTTGCAAATCTCGATATCTATGTCGTTCTCAGACAAAACGCCTGCACGTATAGAATCGTCAATATCATGGTTAATATAAGCAATACGATCGGCCAGACGAACGATTCTGCCCTCGAGAGTTATAGCTTTTTCGCCATTCGTATGACGCTCAATTCCGTTAATTACCTCATATGTAAGATTAAGACCGTTGCCACCTTTTTCAAGCAGCTCGCAAACACGCACACTCTGCTCATAATGGCGGTAACCGCCGGGATGAACTGCGTTGAGCGCACGCTCACCCGCATGACCGAAAGGTGTGTGACCGAGGTCGTGGCCAAGCGCTATAGCCTCTGTCAGATTCTCATTCAGCCGCAGACCTACAGCTATCGTGCGGGCAATCTGCGAAACTTCAAGCGTATGGGTAAGCCTTGTACGGTAATGATCGCCTTCAGGTGAAAGAAATACCTGCGACTTATGTTTCAGGCGGCGGAAAGCATTTGAATGGATTATACGATCACGGTCACGCTGATAACATGTGCGCATATCACACGGTTCTTCCTCACGCACTCTGCCGATGCTTTCATCAGCAAAAGCAGCATAAGGCGAAAGAACAATATGCTCGTTATTTTCAATCATTTCTCTGATGCTTTGCACTACATTTCACCTGCCGTTTTTTGTCGTACAATAGTATTATAGCTTGAAATTTCAAAAAACCCTTTTTATTTTTTGAAATTATTTTGTTTCGAGGAATATTTTGTCAATTACCGAAGCTGTATATCGTCCGAAGCTGGCCTCAGTAAGCTGCGCGGTAAACGAACCGTAGACATCTTCCGGCATATTGAAGCTGACTTTTACAACATCCGTAAACTCGCTGTTTTCGACAACTCCTCCGCACTCATGAATCAAAGGAGCAAGCCTGCCGTAAAAGCCGTAATCACACTCACACTCGGCGCGCACGCACATAGCCATACGAATAACCTGCGCACTGTCAACAGCAAGCTTTGCCGCGTGAGAATAAGCACGCACCAATCCGCCGCCGCCAAGAAGAATGCCTCCGAAATAGCGTGTAACCACAACTACACAGTCGGTAAGCCCCTCTTTCTGCAGCACATCGAGCACAGGTATACCTGCTGTGCCCTGAGGTTCACCATCGTCGGAGTAGCGCCTTGTCTGCCCCTCGCGCAATATGTAGGCATAAACGTTATGCTTTGCGTCCCAATGTTTGGATTTTATATCATTAATAAACTTAACGGCTTCATCCTGTGTTGTAACCGGCTTTGCATAACCGATAAAACGTGAATGCTTAACCGTAAACTCATCACAATTTTCGTTCTTTAACGTAAGATATTCCTGCATCTGAATCCTCCGTGAAAGAAAAGTTAAGGCGGTGGAAAACCACCGCCTTATATCTTTTTTATTTGTTTTCGAGGTTGTAACGCTTGTTGAATCTGTCAATACGTCCGCCTGTGTCAACAAGCTTCTGCTTGCCGGTGAAGAACGGATGGCATTTTGAACAAATGTCTACACGCATATTAGCCTTTGTTGAAGATGTCTCGAGAACAGCACCGCAAGCGCAACGGATCTCGGTCTTCTCATACTTGGGATGGATACCCTGCTTCATTTCATTTCACCTCTCAATAGGATATTAGAATACATAACGAAAGGATTCTAACACACATTTCCAAAAAAAGCAAGCATTATTTTGCTGTTTTTTTATTTTTTTGTAAATTACAGCACTTTAATCTCTTTTTTAAGCGAAAGTGAATAAACATATACCTCTTTTATTGAATAAGGTGTGCATTTTTCCATTGCTTTTGCGTAGATACTCAGCTGTTCACGATGGCGTTGACAAATCGTCTGCTCATCAACTCCCCTGTCGGTCTTATAGTCAACAATGACAATCTCTCCGTCTTCAACAAAAGCAAGATCCATCATACCCTGCACAACGATTGTTTCATCACTTACAATCTCCGGCAAATCGGGATAAGCTTCTCTGACCGGCATAAGCATAGCAAACTTTTTCTCTCGCATAACCTCGGGTGAAGAATTGATGCGCGAGCAGATACCGGACTCGTAAAAAGCTTTTATCTCATCAACTTTAAGCTCTTTAGCCTCCTGCTCGGTGAATTTACCCTCCTGCATCATACGCAAAATCTGCGACGGAATATCAGCATCGGTAAAATCGCAAAGCTGAAGGAACTTGTGTGTAAGCGTACCCTTCTGAGCCGCTGTAAGACCTCCGCTGTTCATAAACGCAGGGCGAGAAGAAGCAAAGTGCTCCTCTTCAAACCTCTCATCAGCAAAGCCGGAAGCTTGCTTTTTGGCAACGGCACCGCTCAAACAAGCATAAGGATAGACGTAATCCATACGCTCTTTTATCACAGCCATCAGTTTTTCATCAGGCAGAGAAACTTGCTCATCCTCAGCTTCAACCGATTCCTCCGTGCACTGCGGCGACACAGGACGGCAAACCAAAGCTTTAAGCGTGAAATCAGCTTTAAATGATGCAGGTAACGAAGAAATATCATCAACTTTTCTGAATTCACCGGCATCCGGATGCTTTGCAAATATCGGCAGAAGCCAATCAATATAATTCGATGACGAAGCGGCATAGCCATACAAAAGTTTGCCGTTTTCATCAAAAGCGGTCGAAACGTTTCTGAGTTTTTCTTCATAATTGCAGGTTGCTACTATTACAAGTTGCTCCTTTGCACGAGTCATAGCAACGTACAGCACTCGCGTTTCCTCGGAAACGTCCATCATCCTCGAGCTGAAATCACCTGCAACAAAGGGAAGCGTAAGAAGCGATTTTCCGCTGAACTTATCGCGCATAAGCATACCAAGCCCCAGAGTTTTGCTGAGCACAACAGAATTCTTTTCCGGATGAATCATACTTGCCGACAAATCAGCCAGTATACACACACCGAATTCAAGGCCTTTGCTCTTATGAATCGACATAATCCTTACAGCATGGGAATCTTCGCTGATACTGAATTCCGTACCCTTCTGCTCAGCAGAATCAATAAAACGCAGGAATGCGCCGAGGCCTGCGGCACCGGTAGCATCAAAGCTGCCCGCAAGATCGAGCAGTGACCACAGGTTTGCAAGCCTTTGGTCAGGCTCATCGAGCGCTCTTGCTATTGAAACGATATCGGTTTCGTCAAACAGACGGCGCAAAAACTCAGCCGCGCCCAGACCGATACTGATTTTCCTGATAGAATCCATCTTATCAAGGAAACGTCTGCACTTGGCATCGCCGCTTTCTGCCGCGGCAACTACGCTACGGTAAACCGGCACGCCTCTCTTGGCGCCTGTGCGTATACGCGCAAGCTCCTGAGCAGTAAAGCCGAAAACAGGAGACATCATAACAGCAGTGAGCTGAATATCAAGCAGCGGATTATCCAGCACACGCAAAAGCGAAAGAATCACTCTGACCTCTGCTGAGCCGCTCAATTCACCTTCAACAACACAAACGGCAGGAATGCCGATTTCCTCAAGAGCAAGTGCATACTTGAGCATACGTGTTTTGGCACGGGTGAGAATGCATATATCACCCGGCACTATCGGGCGCTGACCGTCACCGCTCTTCATAAGCTTACCTGAAGCGATAAGCTCTTTGATATATTTTGCAACATGTTCAGCTTCGGTTTCATTATCATCATCAGCGCGAAGCCTGAACTCAACATCGGGGGTATCCTTCGGCGGATAGTCGGCTTTGGGGTTAAGCTGTTCACTCTCGTCGTAAACAACCTCACCAAGACGCGGTGACATAAGACGGCTGAACACAAAGTTAACCGCTGAGGTAACACCGTTGCGGCTGCGGAAATTGGAGCTGAGATTTATTCTGGCAGGATAATTTGTGCCGTCAAACATCGGCAAACCGTCACGCCTGCCGAGGAAAATCTCCGGCATAGCCTGCCTGAAGCGGTAAATGCTCTGCTTGACGTCACCGACAAAAAACATATTCTGCTCGTTATCGGATACTGCAGAGAAGAGCATATCCTGCAACATATTGGTATCCTGATATTCATCAACCATAATCTCTGCATATGTTTCGGAAAGAGAAACAGCCAGAGGTGTTTTAACAATATTATCTCCGTCACGCTCAACAAGCAGATTGAGCGCAAGATGCTCAATATCGCCGAAATCAAACTTGCCCTCAGCCATTTTCAGAGCATTAAGCTCTTTACCGTAGGTAATGACACAATCAACGAGACATTCAACAAGCGGCAACAAATCCGTTCTGTCGCGCTCAAACTCAGCAGACGTTACGCACACGTAATCCCTGAGCTTGACTGCCATAGCTTTTGCCTTATCGCGTCTTGTTTTTATTGCATTCTTTGCGTTTTGGTCAAAACTGCGTTTTGTGCTGAAGGTAGTGAAAACGTGGTATCTCAGACGATAATAAAGCTCATCCCACTTACCGTCGCGAGCCATAGCAAGCATATCACAGTAAAGCTGAATTTCAGATGTTATAAGATCGTCAAGTTTGCCATCAGAATCCTGCTCTCTCAGATACGGATCAGAAAGTATACGCTCAGCATCCTGCATAAGAGCAAGGCAATATTCGAGCCGCTCGACTGCTTCAGCAAGGATATATTCGCCCCATACGCTTTTATCTACAGATTCTTTGCCCCTGTAGGGTTCAACAAGCTTTTCAAGCTCAACCTCAGGGAAAGGGAAAGAGGAAACAGAAGAATAAACGCTCTTGATTACGCTTTCAAGAGGTTTATCCGAGCCACCCGAAGAAACGGTATCACAAAGCATTCTGAAAACATCGCTGTCAGAATTATATTTTGCGGCAAGCACCTTTTTCACCGCAGTATCTTCGAACCTTGTCAGCTCACCTTTATCAGCGATGGCATAATCTGCACTGATACCGAGCTGGTGAAAATTCTCACGCACAAGGTCACCACAAAAGCTGTCTATAGTACAGATTTTTGCAGACTGCAAAAGAAGCTGCTGCTTCATCAGCCAAGGATCACCCGTCTGAGATATACGCTTGGTTAGCGCCGCCTCAATACGCTCCTTCATCTGAGCCGCAGCGGCCTTAGTGAATGTAACGATAACGAGTTTGTCCGCAGGGCAAGGTTTCTGCGTATCGGTAAGGCGCTGAATAACGCGCTCAACAAGAACAGTGGTTTTACCCGAACCTGCCGCCGCACTGACAAGCAGAGAGCCGTCGCGTCCGTTAATTGCATATTTTTGTTCGTCCGTCCACTTATGCATCTTCCTCACCCTCCTCATCAAGAATATCAAGACAATTGTCAAATTTCATTTTGCCGTAATCGGTTTCGCTGCCGTCGACTTCGTGCAGGCAGATATCGGCATATTTACAGTATTCGCAGGGAAGTTTATACGTGCCGCCAAGCTTCGGATCGGCAGGAATTTTGCCGCAATGAAGCGAATCACCCATTTTACGAACACTGTCCATAACAAGATTTTCGAGAGCTGAAAGCTGTATGCCGCTGATAAGATTATCGTACTCACCTTTTCTGTTAGCAGCAACAACAGAGCCTGTGCGTTCTGTATCGACAGCAAAGGTAACTCTGTCATCATCGAGCAATATACCCGACATCCTGCCTTCTTTGATTATTTCACCGCGAAGCTGATCCTGCGTAACATCGCGCGCAACTCTGCCGGAAGCCGCCTTTGCAGGCACATACAGCACACCTGCAGGCACAACGTTGCCGTAACGCTCAGTGCCGTTACGCCTGATAGTAAAGAGGTATAGAAGCATCTGCATATTGAGGCCGTTCATAACGTCGTTCAGGTCAAACTTTTTGTGACCTGTTTTATAGTCCATAACACGCACAAACGTATCGGATTCAGTTTTAAGCACGTCAACACGGTCAACCTGACCGCTGAGAATAATTTTGCCGCCGTCCTCCAGATCTATCTCAAGCTGAGAAATTTCGGGTTTCTTGCCGCCGATCTGAAGTTCAAAATCGACAGGCTCAAAAGCGCTCAGCTTCATCTCGTTAATAAGACGCATCACGACAACGCAGAGCGAATCACACTGTCTTCTGTAAAGAAAATCGAAACGCTCGTCACGCTGATCCGCGCCGAGGTTTTCTTCAAGGAAAGTATCCAGAAGCTTGATAACCTCAAGCCTTATTCTTTCCTCATCAAAATCAATCAGAGCTTTGCCGTAGCAAGCGACAAGCTTTTCGAGCACGAAATGCGAAACCGTACCCGTTATAAGCGCATCTATTTCAGCAACCTTACGCTCATCAAGCTTGAGTCCGTGACGGCAGAAATACATAAACGGACATTTTTCATAATCTTCAATTTTTGTTGCAGAAACATAAATATCGCTGCCGAATAAATCCGTTGCAGTTTGACTGTCATCAAGGCTGAACTGAGTCTTACCGCCTGCACGGTCGAGCGCCGCAATACGCTCAGCGTAGCCCTCTCTTTCTGCAAAGCAGGCTTTGAGTGTACTTTCAATCACCGAATCAGTCCTCCAGCCCTTTGCCGCAGACTCAAACGCAGAAGCCTCACTCTGGATAAGGTCAAGCTCGTCAAAATCCGCTTCATCCGTAACTTTGCATCGGGGAAGTATTCGCGTGATATGACCGATAAGCTCGGAGGGGTTTTTCTCCGCACCCGAAAAATCGGTTTTACAATGAGTTACATAAAGGCGCTCGCTTGCACAGCAAAGCGCACTATAGGCTATATATCGCTCTTCAAGGAAATCGTTTTGTGAGGGAGCGGCAACGCTGAGACCCATATCGTTGAGAATCTGCCTGTCAGCATCGCCAAGCACTCTGCCTGAAGCAGGTTTCTTGGGAAACACGCCATCATTCACACCGACTACAAACACCGCACGAGGACGGTTGACACGTATACGCTCTGCCGAGCCTATTATAATTTCATCTATTCCGTGAGGAATTACGCCGATATCCTGAACACCGAGAACAAGATTGAACAGCTCAAGCACACGAAACGAATTAACCTTTGTCTGTGCAAGAGCGGCTGAGAGCTGATCAAAAATAAGCATAAGCCGGTCCCATACTCTGCCAAGCTCAACTGCATCAGCAGTTTCACCGTAGCTATCCAGAGCAGAGGCAAGTTTTTTAAGATTCTGCGGCGCTTTGACATCAATAAGATAAGTATAAAGCGCTGTCATCATCTGCGTTGCGTTACCGCTTGCCCTGAAGCTGTTTCTGAATTTTTCAAGCGGAGCTATGCAAATTTCACGCAACATATTTATCCGCTCAAGGCGTTTTTTATCGCCCTCGCTCAGCGCTGAGCCGAGACCAGACGGATTGTTGCTCCAGTTTTCGAGCCACCTTCTACCGTCAATCTGCCAAAGATAAACATAATTTTCAAGCTCACTCACCTGCTCTACAGTAAGGTCGGTAAGCTGTGTTTTGAGCAGACGGAATATCGCATCGGTAGAATAGCCCTTTGCCGCAATTTCTACAGCGGCGCGCGACATAACAACGGGAGGCTGAGCAAAAAGAGCCCTGCGCTTATCTTCAAAAACAGGAACACCGTGTTTTTTGAGTGATGCACGAAGCGACTTTGAATACTCATCTTCGCTGCGCGAAATAACGGCAATATCACGGCAACGGTAGCCCTCTTCACGCAGAAGCTTCTTTACCGTGAGCGCAACATAGTCGCACTCCTCATACGCTGTTTTTGCCGAATACACGGTTACCGCATCAGCATTGCCGTCGTATTGAGCGGAGTTGACCGAATAAAGGTTTTGCTCAAGTGCTTCAAGGCAGGAAGAAACATAGCGACCATCATACTCGGGCACACGCATCTGAGCAGCACTGACGCCGTTTTTCTTTGCAATATTTATAAGTTTTCTTGCTGTGTCACGCACACTTGCAAAAGCGGTTATATCATACTCGCCTGCATAAATCTCATCAAGGCAAAGAGAAATATAAACATCTTCGCTCTGTGATATAATACGCGCTATAACATCATATTCCTGCTGAGTAAAACCTTTGAAGCCGTCTATTATAACCGTTACGCCTGCAAAAGCTTTATCATCAAGCAACTTATCTGCAAGTATTGTCAGATCATCTCTCGTATCGGAAAACCTCTGCGCAACAAGAGCATCAAAAGCAGAAATTATAAGTGACAAATCGCTGACCTTTTTGCGAAGCATTCCGTTTTCAAGCTTGTGAGAGGTCTCCTCAAGCATCTTTGCAGATACAGCACACTTTTTCATTTCGTCGGATATTTTAAGCATTTCGGAAATTACGCCGATGCTGCTTGAAAACTTGCCGTAAACCTGCAATTTATCTGTCGTTTCTTCGAGAGCCGTACTCATAAGCGCTACCCTGCCCGCTTCATCGAGCCGACGCAGACCGTGAATATCGCCGAGAATATTCTGAGCAAGACGAGAAAAACTGCACACCTCAACGCTGAGTGCATCCCTTTCACCGAGCAAGTTGAGAATCCTGCGCTCGCTTTCAAACGAAAACTGCTCAGGCACTATGAGATAAACCATGCTGCCAGAGTTGACTCTTTCCTTTATTACATTTTGAACATAGGTTGTTTTTCCGCTGTTTATTCTGCCTGTGACAATCTTCAGCATAGCAACTCGACTCCCGAAAAGTGTTTTAAAGTAATAACAATATAATATCACAACACACAGCAATATTCAATCCAGCTTACCAATATTTGTGGAGTGAAACACATAGGAAAAAATGATATAATTACAACAACTCTTTCATTCGTCAATACACAATAAAGGAATGGTAACTTAAAAATGCGACGATGTATTATCACCGTGCTGGTTGCTGTGATTATGACGGCGTTTATTCCGATTGAGGCACTTGGTGCAACTCAGCCTGCGGCAGGCACGGTAACAACAAGCTCCGGCAGGCTTTACGTCAGGAGTTCACCGGCCGGAAACATTGTTTCCGGCCTTGCAAAAGGCTCTGACGTAATGCTCCACGGAGAAGAAAACGGATGGTACAAGGTTGAATATGAGCCGGGCAGATACGGCTACTGCTCGAAAAGCTATATCGCGCCGATTGAATCGAGCATATATAAGACAGTTAAGACAACCTCCGGCAGGCTGTATGTAAGAAAATCTGCAGGCGGAGAAATTATCAACTCACTTGAAAGCGGAAGCAAGGTAGCCGTAATCAGCGCCTCAAACGGCTGGAGCAAGGTTGTATTCAACGGCAACAGCACAGGCTATGTGAGCAGTAATTATCTGACACCCGCAGAACAGCAGACAAAATATCGGGAAATAAAACTCAACGTGCCTGATTTCAAGCAGACTGACAACAGATGGGCAAACCACAAAATCGGCTCAACCAACTACACCATGGGTCTGATAGGCTGTACAACAACAGCTGTTGCAATGGCAGAAAGCTTCCGCACAGGCAAAACAATATATCCGCACAAGATGGAAGAAAAGCTGAGTTACTCTTCGGGAGGCTCACTTTACTGGCCGTCAAATTACGCTTCGACGACCGATTTCAGCAACTATCTTTCGCTGATTTACTCAAAGCTTAAAGAAGGCAGACCCGTAATAGTAGGCGCCAAAAAAGCCAACGGCAGCCAGCATTGGGTTATCGTGACGGGAGTAAAAGCAACCGACATACTCAGACCCACCGATTTTATAATCAACGACCCGGGCACTTCATCGCGAACAAACCTCGGCCATTTTTTCAGCACCTACCATTATCTGCACAAAATAGTGTGGTACACAAACTAAAAGAAAAGAATCAGGAAGTAGCCCTTCCTGATTCTTTATCTTTATAAAATATTTTGACAACCGCAATTTTATCAACTATAATGTTCTCATTATTTTATCGGAGGGAACTATGAAGCCAAAAGCACTGAAGCTTACATTGACTGCGCTTTTTGCGGTTGTAATAGCGGTCTGCTCCATGCTGAGTATTCCTGCAGCAGTGCCATTCACTCTGCAGACCTTCGGCATCTTTCTTGCGATGTTTGTGCTTGGCGGCAAATACGGCACTCTCAGCGTTGCCGTATACGTTTGCCTGGGTCTTGTAGGTCTGCCTGTGTTCCACAATTTCACCGCAGGTATCGGCGTGCTTATGAGCGGCACGGGCGGATACATAATCGGCTTTGTACTCTCGGGAATTGTTTATATGCTGATAACAAAGATATTCGGCAACAAGAACTCAGCCAAACTGACTGCAGCTTTCACAGGGCTTATTCTTTGCTATATAACAGGCACGCTGTGGTTTGTGTTCACAGCCTCGCAAGGCAACGGTTTTGTTCCCGCACTGCTCACCTGCGTTGTGCCTTACATAATTCCTGACACGCTAAAAATTCTGCTCGCCTTTTTCATTGCCAAGCGCACTGCGAAACTCGCACGCTGATTTCTCAGCTCCTGAGTACGTCCTGCGTACCGTCATCTTTCCGAATAATCAATCCGCCGCATTCGTCGATTCCGACGGCTGTGGCGGTATTTTTTTGACCGTTAACGTAAAAATCTATGCATTTACCGATAACGAGGCTTTTCCTGCGGTATTCATCAAGCAAAACCTCACTCAGAGCACCGAAACTCAATGAAAACAGCTCATCCGCAACTGCTGCAATAAGTGAATCGCGAAGCGAAGCATCACAGCCGAGAGTGTCTGCAATACCGGCAAGCTCATCGGGAAATTCGCAATCGGCAAGATTAATACCAACGCCGATAATAACAGCGGATACGTTACCGTTTTTGCCAACTGCCTCACACAAAATGCCGCATACCTTTTTGCCGCCACTATACAGGTCGTTAACCCATTTAATTTCCGTTGATTTACCTGTAACCTTTTCTATTGCACGGCTGACAGCCACGGCAGATGCGGTTGTAACACCCACAGCATCGGCAAAAGGCACACAAGGATGAAGCACAACCGACATATAAACAGAGCCTTTGTTTGAAGAATAAAAGCTCTTGCCGTTACGACCTCTGCCGCCCGTCTGCTCATCAGCAACAACCAGCAAAAGTGAGGTTTCACCGCTGTCAACAAGACTGCGTGCATAGGTACTTGTTGAATCGATGCTTTCGAGGCAAACCGTTCTGACATCTGCGGTTTTGAGCATATTTGATATATTGTCAGCACTCATTATCGTCACCTGCAATATCTGCTGTTGTGAAACGGATAACCTTACTCAAATCAGCAAGGCTAAGCTCTACATGACGGCCGATTTTGCCGCCGCTGAATATTACTGTATCGCACTCTTGCGCCGATTTATCAAACGTTGTGCGCAAAAATTTCTTCATTCCGATTGGTGAACAGCCTCCGTGAATATATCCCGTCAAAGGAAGAAGCTCCTTTGACTTTATCATTTCAACGGATTTTTCGCCTACTGCTTTTGCCGCCTTTTTAAGATTCAGCTCTTTTTCGACCGGCACTACGAAACAGTAGTGAGTGCCGCTTTTGCCTACGGTAACAAGAGTTTTGAAAACCTTCTTGGGATCAAGCGAAAGTATATCGGCAACTTCTGTACCGCTTGCCGCCTCCTGAGCCTCATATGCATGGGCAACATATTTGACTTTTTTCTGGTCGAGTATTCGCATTACGTTTGTTTTTTCAAGCATTAAAAACATCCTCGGTTTGTATTATGCGATTATTATATCATTTTGACATTCTTTTGCAAGTGGGCAATTTTTTCACATTTCGCTTGAAATAAGCAAAATCAAGTGCTATAATTTGAAATATATTCACATTTCATCGGTATTTAAGCTTATTTCACAGTTTCGACAAATAAACCGCTACCAATTGTATAATCATCACATAAGAACACAATATTTATAACGGAGATGTAAAAAATGCAAATTGCAATATGTGACGAATGCAAAGAAGAAGCGACCGCTATTGAAGAAAGTCTCAAAAATTACTCGCATACAAAATCACTTTCATTTTGTATCTCGCAGTTTACTAACGGCAGAGATCTGATTTATGAGATTGAAGACGGCAGACACTTTGATATTGTATTTATCCAAGACAATCCGGACACAGGACTCAACACAGCGGAAATAATAAGAAGCCTTAACTACTCGGGTGAAATAATTTTCACAGCCGACACAAACGAACACGCAGTTGACGGGTACGAGGTAAACGCCTGCGGCTATATAGTAAAGCCGATATGCCGCGCCAGGCTCTTCGGGGCAATGGACAGGGCATCCAACAAATTCACCTGCGACGTATTCAGATTCAAGCACAGAAGCGATATTATAACGTTGGGTCTCAACGATATTATGTATGTTGAAAGCAGAAACTCCAAATGCATAATTCACAGCACAGACGGCGACAGACACACACTATACACTAAGCTCAGCAACATTGAAGAAGAGCTTAGCGATGACCGATTTCTCAGGTGCCACCAGAGCTATCTTGTAAATATGAACCATATTGCAAAAGCAAATAAATACTTTGAACTGGTGAGCGGCGAGAAAATACTTATACGCCAAAGAAGCCTGAAAGAAATCAAGAACAGATATTACGATTACTTAGAAACAAAATAAAAGAGGAAGGTTGAGTGATATCAACCTTCCTCTTTTTTAACCGGCTTTTAGTTGGAGCCTGAATTTATCTGCAAGCATAGCAATAAACTCTGAGTTTGTAGGCTTGCCGCGCTGTGACTGAATTGTGTAGCCGAAATATGAATTGAGCACTTCGACATCTCCCCTATCCCACGCAACCTCTATGGCGTGACGGATTGCTCGCTCAACACGCGAAGAGGTTGTAGCATACTTTTTGGCAACACCGGGATAAAGGAGCTTTGTAACAGCGTTAATACTTTCCGGGTCTTCAATTGACATAATAATAGCCTCACGAAGATACTGATAACCCTTTATATGCGCAGGCACACCTATCTGATGAAGAGTCTGGGTTATTCGCATTTCAAGACTGTCTGCACTGCTTCTGCCCGATTCGGACTGCTTATCTGCAAACATCGCCTGCACACGTTGAACCATTGCTTCATAATCAAACGGACGCAGAAAGAAATAATCAGCGCCTGCATTCATAACGTCACTTTCAAGAGTAGGATTATCAAAACCGAAAACCACAATAAACTTTGTTGCAAGCATCGGGTGCTGAATCTTCAGCGAACTCATAACGCTGATTGCATCTGCTCCGGGAAGAAAGACATCCATTATAACAGCATCAGGGCGGATTTTTGAAACGGTTTCTATCAGGCGTCTGCCGTCTTTTTCGA
This sequence comes from Clostridia bacterium, assembly GCA_017382015.1. Classification (GTDB taxonomy): domain Bacteria; phylum Bacillota; class Clostridia; order Oscillospirales; family Acutalibacteraceae; genus UBA8612. The sequence continues at coordinate 2,919 of JAFOBC010000282.1, read as the reverse complement.
TGCATTCCGCATCAAAACCGTGACTTCTGAACGCCGCACGGCAGGGCTTGCCGAAATTATCACTGATATCGGCAATAATTATTCTGAGCTTTTTCTCCATAAAAAATCATTCCTTATCTTTAATTTGAGTTGTTTCATTTTATGTGTATGACAAAAGACTTCAAATTATTCCGCTCACCTCCGCAAAAATTTGTTTTCACACCGAACACTGTGGAGATATTAGCAGACATAAGGCAAAAAAAGATATATTTTATGAAAAAGGAGCAATTAAGAATGAATGAGGCTGACGAAAAAGCAAACAAAACAAAAAAGTGTACCGAAAAGCAACAGCTTATCGGTACACCGTGAAATTTTATTTAACTGACAAAGTCGATGCTGACAACCGTGAGCACACCGTCACACACAGCAAAACGCACCTCAAAACCTGCATAAACAAAGCCGTAAATACGTTCGGGGTCGTTCTGATATGATGGCCTGGGATCCTGCGAGAGAATAGCCCTAAGCGTTGCGCGCTTACTTTCAGGCACGCGGGACAACAGCTCATCACTCACATCAACATTGAGCTTTCGCTCCGGCAGAGACTGAGTGAAGCCACCGACAGCATCGGGATGAGAATCGGTATAGGCAAGGTACGGTTTGATATCGTATATCGGCGTCCCGTCCATAAGGTCACATCCGCTCACACAGAGCACGGGGCCTTTATCGGCAGTAAACTCAATACGCTCAAGTTTAACAGATGACAGACCGATTGAATTGGGGCGAAACGGAGAGCGCGTTGCGAAAACGCCTACCCTCTTGTTGCCGCCAAGCATCGGCGGACGCACAGTCGGCGACCAGACGTCGCGCACCGCTTCCGAAAACTGCCACAGCAACCAGATGTGAGAAAAATCCTCAAGACCTCTGAACGCTTCGGGGTTGCGGTATTCCTCTTCAAACACAATTCTGCCTTCTATCCCCTCAACAAGTCCGCTCTGACGCGGCAGACCGAACTTTGACGGGAGGTCAGTTGAAATCCGAGCTATTATCTTCATCAGGACTGCTGAGCTTTTTTCTCTTCAGCTTCCTTGGCTTCCTGCTCTTCAAGCTTCTTTGCAAGGCGAGCATAGTTTTCGGCAGGAATGTCGGGATTACCCTTTGAATAGCCGGGAATAAGCATATCGCCTGCTACCTTGGGATCTGTGCAGCGTGTATCGTTACGCCACTTTTCACGCTCTTCCTTGTTGCGGAAGTTCGGAACATCCATAGGAACGCCGCCCTCGAGAACCGAATAATAGGCAAACATACCGGGCAGGAACATATCCAGAGCCTCATAAACGTCGATAATATCAGCGTCCTTATTGCCGTTGATATACTCGATGAAGTTGTACATTACATAGAAGTCGGAACCGCCGTGGCCGTAAGGCTCTGCCTTGTATGTAAGCTCGTCTGCGGTTGAAGTGAGAACGGGATCGGAATCGTTATCGCCGTCGTTCTTGTCACAGTTTACATAGAGAGTATGTACATACTCTTTTGTTTCGTCATCTTCACGGGCACTTTCCATTCTGCCCTTTGAGCCGTAGATTGAGTACCAGATAGAATCCTTAGCAGGGCCTACACCGTGGAGACTTTTGAGAACAGCGCCGTTTTCGAGAGTTACCATCTCGATACCGATGGGACCTGCCTTAGCGCCCATACGCTCCATCCTCTTATTGAAGGGAACCTCAAAGCCGCTGACCTTGACAGGACGCATACCTGTGATATGTACAAGCGGACCGAGAGAATGTGTGCAGTAGTAGCAAGCGTGCATCTGATTACGCCAGTGATCGGGCAAGCCTCTGGTCCAATGGTGCCAGCCGCCCTCACAGTTGTGCATATATTCACCCTCGCCGTACTCAAACTCGCCGAGCACACCTTCGCGGTAGAGCTGGCGCATCTTACGGGGAGCGGGCATATAGCAGTAGTTTTCAGCATAAGCATATGTTTTGCCGGTTCGCTCAACAGCCTCAACCAGCTCAACAGCCTCTTTAAGAGTCTGAACGGGAAGAACCTCGCTGATAACGTCAAAGCCCTTTTCCATACATCTGACGGCAAATGGAGCGTGCTCCGTAGCAAAGTTCGCAAGAACAACCGCATCCATATCATGCTCTAGGAACTTCTCGAAATCATCGTAGAAAGTGATGCTGTCGTTACCGTATGCAGCCTTGGCCTTTTCGAGAGTGGGAACATGATTATCGCAAATTGCAACAAGCTCGGCATTATCCTGCTTTACGCAGTAATTCATCATAGTCTTGCCTCTGCCTGCGCCGACAACACCGATTTTAACTTTCTTTGAAGGTGTGTAACCCTCACGGTAAATCGGATAGCAGTATACGCCATCTTCATCAACAGCGTCAGCCTTATCGATGCCGTACTCGGTAAGAACTGCCTCCCAGCGCTCCTTCATACCCTCATCGTACTCAACGGGATGGAAACCTGAATTGAGGTAACTCTTAACAGCACCCTTGCGCCACTCATCTGTGGTGAGATAAATATACTTAACGCCCTGATCGTTGAGCTTTTTGATAGCGATATTATTAAGATATTTGACAAGACCCTTGCCTCTGTACTCGGTCTTGATACCAACCATATGAACCTCGCCGCAATTCTTCTCAGGGTGGAAGATAGCAGTTACGGTACCGACGTGCTCACCGTTATAATCAATGAAGAAAATATCGGTTTCCATATTTATATCGTCATGGTCTGTAAGTCTGTCATCAAAGGTTTCTCTGTCGGCATCGTCGCTTACAAGACCGTTTTTGCAGCAATCAATCCAGGCCTGAACATCCTCATCACTTGTTGTGCAAAGCGAGAATGAATAACCCTCGGGAAGAGTAAGCTCTTCGATAGGTGTGCCTGCTGTCCAGTACATCTTAAGTTGTCTCATTTGTGTCACCTCATATT
>JAFOBC010000281.1 GCA_017382015.1 Clostridia bacterium | reverse complement strand
GATGACCGCCTGCAGAAAAACCAACCGCAGCAATCTGATTTGGATTAACACCTAACTTCTCTGCATTATCACGTATATATTTCATCGCACGCTCAGCATCCGCAAGGGGCTGCTCAAAGCAGAAATCGCCTTCACCCCTCCTGCCGACTGTATAGCGCAGAACAAAGGTATGATAACCTTCAAGTGCATAAATCATAGCAATCGGATCAGCCTCACGGTCGGAACAAGCGGCATAACCGCCGCCGGGAATAACCAGCATAGCCGGTCGAACGTGAAGATTTGGCATTTCGGGAGAATTATCGTGCAGATAAGCGGTAAGGCTTACGCTCTTATCTTCGTTAAAGTATTCGGTAAACATTTTCATTATTATCACCTCAATGACATTTTATCAAAAACACAAAAAAAGTAAATATGTTTTCAAACATTTACATTAAATATTTATACCATTATATCAAATGATAATATCGGTGATAAAAATGAACAGAGAACAGTATCTGAGAACGAGAATTGCAGAAATCGCCGAAGAATTGGCGGGCAAAAAAATACCGCCCGTCCAAAGAAGAAACCTTGAACGGGCGCTGAAATTTTATATTGATGATCTGAGAAACAATCAATAAGTGAGCTTTGAGTTGATATCTCTGATCATATCCTCATCAAGCTTTACCAGCTTGCGGTCGTATGTGAGAATGCCGTTGACCTCATTCTCAACATCGCTGACCTGAGTGTACACAAGCGCACACAGACCGTGTTTGATAAGCGGAATTACCTGAGAGGTATGAAGACGTCTGTATGCATTGGAAAGTGTCTTCTTATTCTTGAACATAAGGTAGCCGAAACACTTTTTGATATTCCAGACGTGCTCTTTGATAACAGAACTGTAGCCACCGTACTCACTGACAACAAATGCACGGTCATCAAGGAAATAAGGATGAAGCGGAACGATATATCTGTGGATGCTCTTGAAATCGCCGCCGCCCTGATCGTGCCAACCGCTTGCATGGTCGACAAAACGTGACGGGTCAAGCGACTTGACGTGAGCCGCAACGTTATTAGCATCAAACTGACCCCAGCTCTCGTTGAAAGGTACCCAGGTGCAGATTGATACACAGTTATAAAGAGCAGCAATCATCTCATCAAGCTCTGCAAGGAAATACTTTTTGCCCTGCTCATCCTTACGGTCATAAAGGCCCGTAAATTTATCAGTCATATTCTTGATACCGACATTGGGAAGAACACCTGCAACAAGCTGATTCACGTCACAGCCGTTGGGCATATCCTGCCATACGAGCATTCCGAGTCTGTCACAGTGATAATACCAACGAAGCGGTTCAACCTTGATATGCTTTCTGAGCATATTGTAGCCAAGGTCACGCATTTTTTCGATATCATAAATAAGAGCTTCATCAGTAGGAGCTGTGAGACCGCCATCAGGCCAATAACCCTGGTCAAGCAGACCCTTTTGGAAATAAGGCTTGTTGTTGAGGCAAAGTCTTGTAAAGCCTTTTTTATCCTTACCGAGGCTGTACTTGCGCATACCGAAGTATGATTCAACAGTATCTGCAACCTCGCCGTCAACCACAAGCTCGAGCTTGAGACCGTAAAGGAAAGGCGATTCAGGCGACCAGAGCTTCTGTGAAGGTATATCAATCTTACCCTCACCCGTAAATTCTTTAACTGCAACAACAGTTTCACCGTCGTATACGGTTGCTCTTACGTCCGCCCTGCCCTTCACGCTGACAGCTACGTTAACGGAAGAAGTATCAATATCGGGCGTAACCCTGAGTGAAGAAACATAAGTTTCGGGCACTACCTCAAGCCAGACTGTCTGCCAGATACCTGAAGTAGAAGTATACCAGAAGCCGACAGGCTTTGAAATCTGCTTACCTCTGGGCTGAGTGCCTTTTTCCGTCGGGTCAACAACTTTGACAACAAGCTCATTCTCCTGAGCCAGATAATCCGTTACATCAAAGCTGAACGGACAATATCCGCCTGTATGACCTCCGACATTCACACCGTTGAGGTAAACCTCGCACTTCCAGTCAACAGCGCCGAAATGAAGAAGCACACGCTTGCCTGCATAATCCTCATCAACAGTAAAACTGCGGCGATACCAGAGCGCCTCATCATCTTCGAGTTCATCCTCAACACCTGAAAGCTCACACTCGATTGCAAAGGGAACAAGAATCTTTCCCTTCACCTCACCCATCTGCTCGGCATCGATATCGGTTATTGAGTAGTCGTATTCGCCATTGAGACACTGATAGCTATCACGCACCATCTGCGGGCGAGGATACTCGCTGAGCGGACACTGTTTGTTTACGTTTTCTGACCATGTGGTTCTGATTGTACTCATCTGAAACTCCTTTATTTATAGTTGTATGCCGTTTATACCGGCAATTGATTGATGAACGTGTTATTGATACAGTAATTCTGCAGGAAGAGCGAATCTGCTTTATCCACAACACCGTCGTGATTTACGTCTGCCGCAATATACTGGGCATAAGTGAAATCTTCCGGATACAGCACTCCGTCCGCAAGAAGGTTTACATAATATGCATCAGCGTGGTCAATTTTACCGTCGCTGTTTACATCGCCATAAATTACAACGTTTGCTGTATGAAGCCAGCTTCCGTCTTCATCCAGAAGAACAACCGTAACGCCCGTATAGAGCTTTTCCGTGCCCTCCAGCTCATTGATAATATCCTGATCGTAAATTAAAACATCAATATTCGCAATATGGCTGAGCAACTGAGAAGCGGTCATATTGAAGCTCGGATATACACCGTAGATATATGAGCCGCTGTCATCGCTGGCTATCTTGAGGAATGATGTGGACAGGAAAGATATCTCGCCCGGTCTGTCAAAAATAGCACGAACGGTTATATTTGATACGACCACATCAAACTTAGCATCCCAACCGACAAACTCATAGCCTCTCCACTCCGGCTCGGGAGGAGGATTGACCTTACCGTCTTTGCGGGTAGCTGCCATAAGGTAGAAACCATCCGGCGTTGTGAAAGTAACGGAAAAGACAACAGCATCCGATCCGTCCTCCTTTGCAAAGACGGGATGCGAAGCACCCTGCGCCCAGGTGAGCTCCGTACCGTTTGCATTAAGGAAATAAGCTGTAGCACCGTTGGTGACCTGATACTCTGTCTGAGCAGCGCCGACAACGCTTGCACCTGAACCTGCCGTACCCTCAAGGTAATAACAAAGCTCTGCCTGATAAGTATTGTCATATTCACTGCAAATCGAACCAAAATACGATGAAGCTGTAATTTTGCCGCCGTTATAGACAGAATACATATCGCCAAACGATGAGCCTACAACGCCGCCGATATAACTGTTACCGCTGACCGCACCTGTGTTACCGCAGTTTGATACAGAACCGAAGTTTCTGCCGATGATACCGCCGCCATCAGTTGCAGACGCAACGCCCTTAACCGAACCTGTATTGTAGCAAGCGTTGACTGTGCCTTCTTCATTTGAACCGATAATGCCGCCATAAGCAACCTGACCGCTGACCTGAGCAGAGTTACTGATGTAGCACACCTCACCGTTGCTGAATCCGACAACGCCGCCGACAGATTGCGCACCGCTGACATTTCCGCCGATAACCGCACATTCTGAAATATAACAGCTGTCCGCATAGCCTGCAATCGCGCCAACGTAATTTCGTCCGTTAATGTCGACATCTTCAAGAACGATAGTTTCAACCAACGCATTAACAGCATAACCCAAGAAACCGATACCATCATTACCGCTGATATTAACGTACTTTATAGTGTGATTTCCACCGTAGAAAGCACCCTCAAAGGGGTTAGCAGATGTACCGAGCGGTACGAAATTATTCGCAACGTCAGAGCTGTGCAAAACAATATCCGCCGTCACGATATAGTTAGCATAATTATAATTCGGCTCGTTATTTACGAAAGCGGAAACAAGATGAAGATCTCGCTCGTTTTCAATCAGATAAGTGTTTGAAGCACTGCCCTTTTTGAGATTAAAGTCAAAAACAGGGTTAGATGCATCAGCAAATACGGGATAATATCCGTTGTGAGCCCAGAAATCGCTGCCGTTTTCGCGGTTCATCACACCTGCTATATAACCCGAATAGAACCATGTATAATCAACCGCTGTACCGTAATCAGAACTGCCGAAACGGTCGCAGTAGTAAACATCATTTACCATGATCATTTCTGACAAAGGACAAATAGCGTCGACAGTCTGACCCTCAAGAACCGCATACGCATGAGCCTGATACGCGCTGATCGAATAAACCTCAGCCGCAAAGCCGCCTGCAACCGCTGTACCGCTGACGTTGCCGGCATTATAGAAATAGCTCATATTAATAGAGCCGGTGGCAATAATACCGCCTGCGTTATAACCTCGCACATCGCCTCGGTTGGCGTTGAGTGCGCCGTTAAGGTTTGCACTTGCCGCAAGACCGCCTGCATACATACCGCCACTTACCTGTGCGGTGTTTTCAGTGCCGTTTATCTGCACCGTCTGCGCAGAGCCAACAACGCCGCCGGCATTGCAATCGG
>JAFOBC010000280.1 GCA_017382015.1 Clostridia bacterium | reverse complement strand
TGAACCATATAGTCAAGTAATGTTCCATCTCGGATACGAGTTTGATGAAAATGATGTACATGATGTGAAGTTATTGTGTGAGACATTTCATATCGAAGTTCCAAATGAGTATAGATAACGACAAATTCCAATTTGTCGAACTGATCGCACACTACTTTTGCTTACTCTTACCTTACTTCAGTTACGTTTGGTTACTCTTACGCACGAAAAAAGTCACTTTTGTCTACTGACAAAGGTGACTTTTTTTCAATGATATCCGTTCTTTGCAAAGCGCTATATTTTATGGTATAATGGCAAAAAGGTGTGATGAAATGATAAACAAAAATCGGCTTGTTAAAATATCGGTTGCAGTTGTGGTTGTCGCTGTGTTGGGGATTTTGATATTGGATGGGATTTTTCCAAAAGCGGAAAAGATTGCACTCCCTGATAAAGAGGATGTTATTTCTGTCACCGCAGGCAGCGACAGTATGGAAAAAACCGAGCTTAGCCCCGGTGAATACGAGCGGCTGTTTGTTATGATGAGCAATGTCAAACCGACAAGAAAGCAGAGCGTTAACGATTATCCGTATGTCAGACCGTATTACACGGTGTCGGTTGCTACGGCTGAGGCTGAATACAGATATTTTGTTTACAGCGAAGATTCGCAGGTTTATGTAGAGCAACCGTATGTCGGGGTTTATAAATCGGACGGTCAGTTGCTTGATTTTATACTCAGCAACAAAAAATAAAACGGAGGAGCGGAAGATGCAAAAAATTCTTGTTTTAAACGGCTCACCAAGAAAAGATTCGGTGTCGGCTACGCTGTGTGATTCGTTTATATCTCCCGTGCAAGGGGACGAAATAAAAACGTATAATGCCTATAAAATGAACGCAAAGCCTTGCATAGGTTGCGGTTGGTGCGGCAAAAACAAGGGCTGCTGCTTTGATGATATGGATGAGTTTATGTCGTATTTTGAGCAGGCGGATTATTTTATTATATCCACCCCTGTTTATAACAGCGGTGTGCCTGCGCCCCTCAAAGCGATTGTGGACAGATTCCAGCGCTACTATGCGCTCAGGTTTGACCACGGCGTGAAACCTGCTGTTGCAAAGCACAAAAAGGCGGCGCTTATCATTGCGGCGGGCAGCAAAGGCGAGGGCAAAGATGAGATAAAAGCGATGTTTGAGCGCCAGTTCACCGTGCTCAATACTTCACTCGAATCGGTTGTGTTTTTTGATTCGACAGATTCGCGCCTGCCCGACGAATCTGCGCATAATTTTGTCGCAGAAGAGGGAGAAAGCTTCTTCAATTCATAAGGCGAGGATATTGACAAACAAGGCTTATTTTGATAAAATATCCGTTGTTGTACGGAGAGTTGTCCGAGAGGTCGAAGGTGCAGCACTCGAAATGCTGTGTGGGGAAACTCACCTAGGGTTCGAATCCCTAACTCTCCGCCATAAAATAACAGATACCCCAAGGGGTATCTGTTATTTTTTTGAGTTAGGGATTCGAAAGCCCGTGAAGAAAACAGTCCGGTGGACTGTTTTTAGGGCGTCGCGTTGATGCTGATTAACCAAAATATCAATGGACGGGTTCGAGATGACGGCTGTTTTCAGATTAAGCTACCCTAACTCTCCGCCAGATAAAGAGTGTATGAACTCATGCTTTTCGGTGGGGATAAACGGTTATACGGGGAAGGCTGAGCTTATTAATAATGTTTAATCGGATTGTAAAATCACAACAGTTTGTTAGAATTCAGTTTGTATTGACACCAATCAACTTGAATGCTATAATTTAATAATAATGTTACTTATTAGTATTTTGATAGATATACCGAAAATGCTTTTTTAAATTGGAAGGTTATGTAGTTCGGTGAGAAGTTTTAGTGTAGCTGCAGTTATATAAGAACTATATGCCGAGGAGGATTAAGCGTGAGCGAGAAAATACTGGGTATCTGGGGTGCAGGCGGTCTTGGCAGAGAAGTCTTGGAGTTGGCAAGAGTAATTAACAGCAGAAATAAATGCTGGGATGGATTTGTCTTTATTGTTGACGGTGTTACAACTACTGAAGTTAACGGTGTCAGGGTTTTGGAATACGAAGATGCCAAGAACAGATTCAGCAACCTGGAAGTGGTCGTAGGCATAGGAGAGCCCGCTGTTCGTGAAAAGAAGTTTGATCTGCTCAAAGAGGATGGCATTAATACACCTTCATTGATTCATCCGGATGTATATATTCCGGAGACAACAAGTATCGGACAAGGTGTGGTTATTCAGTACGGATGCTTTATTTCATGCAATGTTACTATAGGCAATTACGTTTTTATTCAGCCGCAATGTAATATCGGACACGATGATAAACTGGCAGACGGATGTATAGTTTCCGGATTCGGCAATATTGGCGGAACAGTATCAATAGGAAAATTCACCTATCTTGGTTTAAGTGCAGTTATAAAAGAAGGTACAGCTATAGGGGATAACGTTATTGTAGGAATGGGTTCTGTAGTTTATAAAGATATCCCCGATGAGATGACGGCATTAGGTAATCCGGCCAGACCTATCGCACGAAATACCGACAGAAAAGTATTTAAGAACTGAAGAAATGAGGGAATAAAATGGGTTTGCTCGATGGAAAGGTTTGCCTTGTAACCGGTGCAAGCAGAGGAATAGGTGCCGCTACGGTAGAGAGGTTTGCACAAGAGGGGGCAATAGTATACGCAAATGCGCGCACTCCCGGCGATTTTGATGATTTATGTGCTGAATTAAGTGAAAAATATAACACTACGGTTAAGGCGGTATATTTTGATGTGAGGGATGAGGCGGAGGCCAAAAAAGCAGTTCTCCGAATCAGGAAGGAAACCGGAAGATTGGATGTTCTTGTGAATAATGCCGGAATAATGAAAGATGCACTTGTCGGTATGATTTCAAGAGATCTGATGATGGAAATATATGACACAAATGTTTTTGGTGTAATGAATATGATTCAACTTGCGAGCAAGGTTATGATGTTCCAGAAAAGAGGAAGCATTATCAATCTTTCCTCAATAGTAGGTTTGGAAGGAAACCCCGGACAGTTGGTATATTCAGCAACCAAGGGCGCGGTTGCAGCAATGACTAAAACTGCTGCAAAAGAGCTTGCATCTCAAGGCATACGGGTAAATGCTGTCGCACCCGGAATGATTGATACCGATATGTTCAGAAGTATAGGCGAAGAAAAAATGAAAGAGCATATGGCCAACATAAGAATGGGACGATTGGGAACTCCCGAAGAAGTGGCTGATGTTATTTTGTTTTTGGCATCAGATTTATCACGATATACAACAGGCGAGATTATCGGCGTGAACGGAAGCGCTATGATCTAAAATATATTTTTAAAGAGGAGATATAAACATGAGTAATTTAGAAAAGTATAATAGCATTTTTACCGAAACTTTTGAAATCAACGAGAGTGAACTTGAGGGTCTGAAATATCAGGGCATTTCTGAGTGGGACTCAATTGGTCATATGACGTTGATTTCATCTTTGGAAAATGCTTTCGATATTATGTTTGATACAATGGATGTTATAGATTTCAGTTCTTACGAGAAGGGAAAGGAGATCCTTTCCAAAGAAGAGTATGGAGTGGATTTCAATGCTTAAGTCTGATATGACCCAAATATGGAATCTTGAAAAATACGCAGATAACTGTGCTCTGATAAGTGATGACGGTCAATCTATATCTTATAGGACACTAAAAGAGGCATCGGATCGTGTAGCTGCTTGCATAGAAGAACGGTGTCTTGTTTTTGCGCTGTGTAATAATGAGATGGGTTCCGTTATTGGTTATACAGGCTTTATAAATAACGGAATTGTTCCTGCGCTGTTAAACGCAAATCTTGATGATGATTTGCTTCAACGCTTGCTGGGAATTTACTTGCCGTCGTATATTTGGTTGCCGGAAACACAGGTAGCGAAGTATAGTTCATTTTCAGTTGTACTTCAGTTATACGGATATGCTCTGATGAAAACCAATTACGAAAAAAAGTATCCTCTTCATCCGGAACTGGCGCTTTTGTTGACTACTTCCGGGTCAACAGGCAGTCCTAAATTTGTTCGTCAATCTTATACAAATATAAAATCAAACACGGATTCTATTGTTCAGTATTTGAAATTGGATTCATCAGAGCGCCCGATTACTACGCTCCCGATGAATTATACCTACGGTCTTTCAATAATCAATACACATTTAGCAGTGGGTGCTACGCTTCTTCTTACCGATAAGACATTAATGCAAAGGGAGTTTTGGTCATTCCTTAAAGAACAGAATGCAACTTCTTTTGGCGGCGTTCCCTATACCTACGAAATGCTCGATAAGTTGCGCTTTTGGCGTATGGATTTGCCGTCACTGCGAACAATGACCCAGGCAGGAGGAAAACTGACGCCGGAACTGCATGAGAAATTTGCTCGTTTTTCAGCCGATAATAATAAGAAATTCATCGTAATGTACGGGCAATGTGAAGCAACTGCAAGAATGGGATATTTACCTTCTGAATATGCTATAGAAAAGAAGGGCTCTATGGGCATCGCTATTCCCGGAGGCAAGTTTTCACTCATTGATATCAATGGTAATAAAATCGAAGAATCCGATACAACGGGTGAACTTGTTTATGAGGGATTAAATGTGACGCTGGGATATGCCGAAAGCGGTGATGACCTGATAAAAGGTGATGAACGAAACGGCAAACTTGTCACAGGCGATATGGCTCAATTTGATGATGACGGTTTCTATTATATTGTAGGAAGAAAAAAGCGCTTCCTGAAGATATACGGAAACAGAGTTAACCTTGATGAAATAGATCGACTGATAAAAGCAGAATTCAATATTGAGGTTGCGAGTTCCGGTACAGATGACCATATGTATATTTTTATTACGGAACAGGATAAGGCTGCTCCTGTCAGAGAGTACGTTTCAGTTAAAACCAAGTTGAACCCGGTTGCGTTTAAAGTGGTTGTGATTGATGATATACCGAAAAATGATTCGGGAAAAACTTTATACAAAGAGTTGGCAAAATACTATACAAAATGATTAATTTGCTTATGTGGTGTGATTTGCAGCGGAAAAGGTAAAGTCAACGGAATACAACTAACCATTATACTCCCGTAAGTAAACGGGAGTATTTCCGCTTTTAGGAGATTGTAATTAAGATTTTATGTCGATAGTGTGAGGTAAAGCATATGCCATTTGAAGAGATAATGAGCCTTTCTCCATATTCTTTAAGTGAAAAAGAAAAAAATGAGCTTTTGACAAAACGGCTCGAGGAATTAACCGTACATCATGCGGAAAATTGTCCGAAATATAAAAAAATGCTCGATGCCATAGGGTTTGACATTTGCAGGATAAGGGATTACAAGGATATTCCTTTTTTGCCGGTGCGTCTTTTCAAAGAACTGGAATTGATGTCTGTTTCGCAAGATGAGATTGTAAAAACAATGACATCTTCCGGCACTACAGGACAAGCGGTGAGCAGGATTTATCTTGACAGAGCAACGTCGGCAAACCAACAAAAGGCTATGGTTAAGATTGTGCAGGATTTCACCGGTTCATCTCGTATGCCGATGATTATCATTGACTGTCCCGGTGTGATAAAGAATAGAGCGATGTTTTCTGCAAGAGGCGCAGGTATTCTGGGCTTTTCTGTTTTCGGGTCGAAAAAAATGTATGCTCTGGATGATGAAATGCATCTGGATGTTGAAGGCTTGAGGAGCTTTCTGGAGGAAAATAAAGGCCATAAAATACTTCTCTTCGGCTTTACGTTTATGATATGGCAACATTTTTACAAAGAACTTCTGAGGCTGAGAGAAGAAGGAATAGCTTTCGATTTGTCAGATTGTGTGTTGATTCACGGCGGCGGATGGAAGAAACTTATATCTGAGGCTGTAAGCCATGATGAATTCCATAAAAAGTTAGAAGAAGCATGTGGCTTAACAGATATTCACGACTATTACGGAATGGTTGAGCAAACAGGATGTATTTATATGGAATGTGAATGCGGGCATCTTCACGTCAGTAACTTTTCGGACGTTATTGTTCGTCGTCCTTTGGATTTTACAGAGGCAGATGTGGGAGAATCCGGTATTATTCAAGTGGTTTCCACTATTCCGGAATCGTACCCGGGGCACAGTCTTCTTACTGAAGATGAAGGCGAAATATTAGGAGTCGATAACTGCCCGTGTGGACGAAAAGGAAAGTATTTCAAGATAAATGGCAGATTGAAGAATGCTGAAATAAGGGGATGCAGTGATACCTATGCAGATAAGTTCAGATAAAGAAGCGATCAAAAGAGTAGCATATCTCACCGGATCAGCAGATATTGCTGAAAAAACAGTTTCTGTTCCTGCGATGATTCCGTTTGATGGGAAAATAATAGATTTTCTTAATGATGTATCCGCGGAAATAATGAACGACCGCAGAAGCAGAATGTATTCAGATGTCATAACATTCGGCTTCTGGATTCGAAAAGGCTCGGTGCTGAAGCTGAAAGAGAGATTCGAAATCAAAGACAGTGCTTTTCATATCGGAAAAGGTGTTGCTTTTCATATCGCTCCGTCAAATGTTCCTGTGAATTTTGCGTATTCGCTGGTGATGGGATTGTTAAACGGTAACGCGAACATTGTCAGAGTACCAAGTAAAGATTTCCCGCAGATTACAATTCTGGCAGATGCTTTTAATAAAGCATTGCTTCGGCATCCGGATATGGCACCGTATGTAATATGTGTTCGTTATGGACATGATAAAGAGATAAACGATTTGTTTAGTGCTGTTGCGGATGTCAGGATAGTTTGGGGCGGAGATAAGACAATCGAAGAATTACGCAAATCGCCTTTGCCGCCTCGTTCCGGAGAAATAACGTTTGCAGACAGATATTCCATAGCTGTTATTGATTCTGATAAATATTTATGCATCGATGACAAGAAAAAAGTGGCAGAGGATTTTTATAACGATACGTTCTTATCAGATCAGAACGCATGCACCAGCCCCAGGATAATTGTATGGACAGGTGATAATATACAGGAAGCCAAAAAGATTTTTTGGGAAACAGAGCATGACATTGTTGAGAAAAAATATTCTTTTCAACCTATTCAAGGTGTTAATAAGCTGACACAGTGCTTTATGGCTTCTACCGTACTGGATGGTATGAAGGTAGTTCCTCACAAGGATAATTTGATTGTAAGGGTTGAAGTTTCGCAAATAACAGATACCCTTATGGATTACCGTGATAACAGTGGCTATTTTTATGAGTTTGATTGTACTGATATCAGCCGGATTAAGCCTATTTGTAACGATAAGAGATGTCAGACGATAGCATATATCGGTGACAGTGAAACAATAATTCCGCTGTTGCAAGCAGGTATAAAAGGTGTAGATAGAATAGTTCCTATTGGAAAGACAATGGATTTTGATTTGATATGGGACGGTTATAATTTGTCGGCAATGCTTACAAGGACTGTAGCTGTGTTGTGATACAGATGATTGCAAAACATATGCACAGGCTTGTCTGAAGTGTATTATCCAAATAATAATTACACAGAAAAAGCGGTAAGGTAACGAAGGTTGCCTTGCCGCTTTATGCTTTAGCAAATGAGTCAGGGATTCGATATGGCGTTTAAAAAACCGCAGTTGATACAAACGTACCAACTGCGGTTAATTTTTTATGCGTTTTGAAATCGTTAATTTATTCTTACAACAAGGTCGCTTTCGGGGAAACAGCAACACGGATGAATGAAATTAAACTGCAAATCTGCTATGCGGCGCTTGTCTTCACCCTCGGGGATATAAACCTTACCGCTGACAAGCTTGCTTCTGCAAAAACCGCATTCGCCCGTGTGGCATCTTGCGGGCACTACTATACCTGCGCGCTCAAATGCACAAAGTACGGTTTCGTTGCTGCTTGCTTTAATTACGGTTTGGTTACCGCGGTTGATTACAGTGATGCTGTATTCCTTGGGCTCTTCTTCTGCTTTCTTTCCTGATGAGAATACCTCAAAGCGGATGTATTTTCTCTCCAGCTCCAATTTGGGCAGCTCTGTTTCGAGGAATTTATATAATCCGCCGGGGCCGCACACAAAAATGCTGTATCTGCCTTCGGGTGCATATTTTCTGATAATATCTGCACCTACAAATCCCTTTTCATAGCCTTCCTCGTCGCTGTGGCTGAGCACATAAATCACGTTGATTTTTTCGTTCTTTTCAGCAAGCGAATCAAGCTCTGCCTTGAACAGAATTTCGTTTGAATTTCTGCAGCCGTAAAGCAGAGTGAGTGAGCAATCCTCGTCACCGTTGTCGATTGCCCTTGCAAGAGAAAGAAACGGTGTTATACCGCTGCCGCCTGCGATGGCAACTATTGTTTTTGCATCTCTCAGGGGGTTGTATGTCATATTTCCTTCGGGAGCATAAGCGGTAACTTTATCGCCGACATTCCAGTTATCAAGGATATAGTCGGAAACAAAGCCGTCGCTGATGCGCTTAACGGTAATCTGATATTCTCCGTTTAATGCGCTTGCAGGGGGAAGAAGCGATTGAATATGAGCGGGTAACTACTGAATTGCCGATTTCAAGCTTGAATGTAAGGTACTGACCTGCTTTGAAGTATGCAAGCGGTGCGGACTCGCTCTTAAAGTAGTAGCTTTTTGCGATATCTGCGTGCTCTTCAATTCTGCTGATAACAAGCTTTTGCTCTTTGGGGTGGAGGCTTTTTGCAACCTTGTTTACGCCGAAATCATCTGTACGGGTGGGCAGTACGGGCTCAGCGCCGTTTATAAACTTTATTCTTTCAGTCAGAAACTTTACTGTGTTTATGCTGTCTTTAAAGTTACCGTTTACAGAAAACTTTTTCTTGCTCATCACTTTGCCTCCTTTCCCATTGCGAGAATTGCAGCCTGTGCTGCAAGGTTACCTGTTGTATAGCTGGGGGAATAACCCATATGTCTGACGGAATATCCGCCTGCAAACCAGAGGCCGGGCATTCCTTTTCCTAACAGATCGAAAACAATTCTCTTTACAATACCGTCTTCTTTGCTTGCTTCGTATCCGTAAATTGTTCCCGCAGGTGCATCGGTATAGCGTGCATAGGTCATCGGTGCTGCAACTTCGATTTCTTCAATATAATCGCGGATTGCGATACCTGTTGCTTTTTCAAAATTGTCTATCATTTTTTCTGCGAAGGCAGTTTTGGTCTTGTAGTAATCCTCAGCAGAAATCTTGCTCCATTCATCGCCTGCAAAAATAGATGTCATATAAAGAATGCTTGTGCCCTCGGGTGAGCAATCGTCAAAAGCTCTGTTGAGGCATACCGTTGCCTGAACGTCGTTTGTTTCAAGCTTACGGCTCAGCTCATAGCACTTTCTGTTATCGTTGTTGGGATAAATGAAATAGGTGTGGTTGTTAAGTCCTAACTCATCTGCACTGCGGTTAAGACCGATAAAGACCGCAAAACCTTTTGATGAAAGTGTTCTTGCATTTGTTTCCTTTTTGAACTTCTCGGGAACGTCTTTTTCGTCCATCAGCTTGGTGAAAGCATTATAAGGTGAAGCGTTGCAGATTATCGCTTTGGCGTTAATCTGTGTGCCGTCATCAAGTATAACACCCGTTGCGACACCGTCTTTGACGGTTATTTTGCTGACGCTTGTGTTGAACCAGGCTTCGCCGCCGTTTTCTGTGAATGCTTCAAGCAAGGCTGTGCTTATCTGATGGCTTCTGCCTCTGGGTATAACCGCACCGTCGATTATGTATGCGTGGAGCATTGTGAAATAGTGGATAGCGTTAAGCTCGTCCGTAGGCTGACCGAGGTAGCACCAATAGCCGTTGAGTATGTCTCTTGTTGTTTTGCTTACGCCGAATTTATCAAGAACCTCATCAACAGAATAGTTTGCAATCTTAAGGAACTCTGTATGCTCAGAGAATATTTCCTTAATCATTGAGGGCTTAAAATCTTCGATTGCGTCAACAAAATCGAGAGTCTTTTCAACGCTTTCAATAAGGTCAAAAATTTTTCTGACAACTTTTGATGAGCCCGGGTCGTACTCCTCAAGTTTGTTGATAAATGCTTCCTTGCCTAAGGGCATAGTGAAATCACACTTATCGTTTTCGTCGATGGTGATTAATCTGTAGGCTTCTTCAAGGGAAACCCATTCTATTTTATCTGCTGCACCGACTTCTTCAAAAATATTCTGAAGCGGTGATTTTCCTGTGATGGGGCCGATACCGCAGAGCTCGTGAAGCGATGCCTCAAATTCAAACCTGCCTCTTACAAAGCTTGTGGCAAAGCCGCCGGGAAGATTATGGCGCTCAACAAGTAGGGTCTTTTTTCCCTCTTTGGCAAGACGTGCTGCCGCAACAAGTCCGCCATTGCCGGCACCGATAACAACAGCATCATAATTTTTTATCATATCTACACTTCTTTCATAATAACAGTTGAGTACGATATGAGTGTATCATAATTTGAAATATTTTACAATATAATAACGCTTTTATATCGGACTCAAGCCACCCTTTAAATTAGTTGATCCCGGCAAGCGCACATCATTTACCCTCAGGGATCTGTCATACCTGTCATAATCGTTCGGATTTCAGCGAGTTAATACCGGGCATAAGGCTTAAAAACCAAAACGAAAATCACCGATATGCATCTGGCGTTATCGGTGATTTTTTTATACTATAGTAAAGCAAATCCCGGATGTCATTCTAACACATAGCTGTTTGAGATAAAATGACAATATTGAACTTTATGTTGACAAAACTAAAGGTAAGAGCTAAGATTAAATCAACAGTAATTCATCTGCTGTACAACAAGCACAAATATCAGCG
>JAFOBC010000279.1 GCA_017382015.1 Clostridia bacterium | reverse complement strand
GAGGCTGTTGCTCCTTTTACCGTTGCTTACGATGAGCCCAAGTCCGATTCGTTTGAACTTACATACGAAAAAGGCATCGGCACGTTCGAGGTTGTAACCGACCCGAAAATAGCCAAGATCCAGTTTGTGCTCGACAACGGCTGTACACTCACTTATATGCAAAGTGTCAGCCGCATTGCCGAGGACGGTATGCGCCATTGGACAGTAACGCGTAAAATCCCAGCCGGCACAACCTATACCCTCAAAACCAAGCTCGGTCATACCTGGACAACAACCGACCTGAAAGTAACATCATAACCAAACCTAAACGGCTGCATAATTCGTGCAGCCGTTTTTTCAATCCTCCGTCATTGCTCCGCAATGCCACCTCCTTTCAAAAGGAGGTTAGACTTCATTTTTACATCGTTGTAAATTGCTTTGTCAAAAGCTCCTTTTGAAAGGAGCTGTCGAGCGTTAAGCGAGACTGAGGATTGATATAAAATAAAGAAACATAAATTTTTTGCAATCCTCCGTCACGGCTTATGCCGTGCCACCTCCTTTAAAAAGGAGGTTAATGCTTGACATTGAAGTTATATCTCTTTTACGGTGATTTTTTCAATTCCGAATTCCTTATTAAAAAAGGCTGACTCACGTTTTAGTGAATCAGCCGTAATCATTATTTGTTATATTTTACTGTTTTGCACCTGCATCAAACTTTTCAAGCACTCTTACACTTACTGCGTAGCAGTCTGCAAGACCCTGCTCGTTCATGTTGTCGTATGTATCGCGTCTTGTGTGGTAGTAGCTTTCAAGCTTGTGGTTAAGACCTGTGATACCCGTAGCTCTGAGACCTGCCTGAGCAAATGCGGCAGAGTCGGTAGCGCCGCCGAGCGGGGGAACCATACCCTTTGAGCAATGGATACCAAGCTCCTTGGCAGCTTCCATAAACAGGTCGGATACATCTTTGTCAACTTTTACAGTGCCATTGAGGTCGCGGTAGTTAACCATAAGGTATTTGGGGTCATAAATTGTATCGTAAGAATAGAAGAATGTGGGAACGTCGTTGAATTCGTCTTTGTGTGCCTCACACCATGCCTTTGAGCCACGCAGACCTGCCTCTTCAGAGCCTGTAAGTACAACACCGATTTCTGTGTTCTCAAGCTCAATGCCTTCGTCCTTGAGTGCCTTGAGGATTGCAATACCCATATAGCAGCCGGAAAGGTTATCGTTAGCACCGTCAACGGGGCGCTTGTAGTTAACCATCCAATAAAGACCGATCATAAAAGGTGCGAAAAGAAGACCCCAGAGAGCAGCCTTTACAATAGGATCGGATGTGTTGAACTCAGGTGTGAAGCCGTTTTTGATGAGGTGAATAACTGAAAGAACAAGGTAGAAAAGTGCGCCGACAACGCAGATAATTGCGTGACCTTCAAAGCCAACGCCACCGAGTGCGTAGTTAACAGGCCATTCCCATGCAGCATCGGGGTGACCGTTGAAGATGATTCTTCTCTTGGTTTCGCCTGTGCATTTCTTGTATGCTGTTACGTTGTGTCCCGTCTTTTCGGGGAAGCAACGGTCAATAAGCTTTTTGTATACGCCAAACTGTGCAAGAACAATGAAGAAACCAGCACAGATAAGCAGAATGCTTGCAATCGGGAAGAAGAAGAAAAGTACAATAGCGAGCAGAACAAACGTCATTGTGAAATAAATCCAACCGAAGAATGAGCGGGGATTCTCTTTGAAGGATTCAACCTTAACGTCTTCACATCCGCACTCGTTTTTGAGAACATCGGCCATGTATTCGCAGGCCTGTTTTTCACCCTTTGAGCCGGGGTCGCGCTTCTCAAATGTTTTGATAATGTGCGTGATTTCTGCTACCATATACTTGGCGGCGTCGTTTTTCTTGTCAATGAGCTTTTGCAGTTTCAATTGTACGCATCTCCTTTTGCGTTGATTTAATTGCAGTCATTGTAACAGAAAAGTTACATAAAATCTATATACTATTTGTGAATTTTTTATCTATTTCGAATTATTTTTGCTTAATTTGTCGTTTTGCGGCAACCTTGCAGGCTCTTTTATAGCATTCTGCAATGTATTCTTCGGTCGTCATTTTGGCATAAATATCGTTTTCGTGCCTGTCGGGCTTTGAGCGGATATTCAGTTCAAACGTCATTATTCCGTCAAAACCGCATCGGTCAAGCCTTTTGGTAATATCATCCCAGTCTGCAATACCGTCAAACGGCAGCAGATGCAGGTCGTCCGTCCAGAATATTCTGCCGCCGAAGTCGCTGATTCCGAGGTTGTCGTTGAGGTGCGTTGCAATCAGCCTGTCGCCGTACAGCGCGAGCAAATCTTTGGAGTAGTTGTAGCACATTTCGTGTCCCGTGTCCCAGCAGAAACCTACGCTGTCATTATCCTTGAAATGTTCCATCAATGCGGCGAGGTATTCTTCACCCTCCGTATTTTCGAACGCAACCTTTACCGATTGCTTCTTTGCTTCTTCTACAACCTTGCCGTAACGTTCGAGCCCTGCTGATGTGGGTTTTCTGTCATCGCCGAAGCCTATGTAGGTGTGCGCAATCATTATCTCAACGCCGCTTTTGGCGCACGCATGCACACATTCAATCAGCTCATCTGTTGCAGCTGTGCCTTCTTCTTCGTTGCCGTGCCACATATCTGCCGATTTTCCGAATGGTGCGTGGATTGATTGGTATGTCATGCCAAGCTCTTTTGCAAGTGCGGCATATTTTTCCGTAGGGTCACCGCTTTTCCAATCGGTAAAAAATGCCTCAAATCCGGCTTTGTGTATCATTCTTATCTGTTCTTCTATGCTCATTTCACAGCTGAGGTTTGCGCACAGGCAAAGCTTTTGTTTCCACATATTTCAAATGTCTCCTTTGCTTTATGGGGTACATAAAACAAGGTAATACATTTGAGAAAGATTTTCAACACATTTTTTATTTAAACCTTGAAAAAATAACCAAAATATGCAATACTCTCATTAATCACAAATAATATGAGGTGACACAAAT
>JAFOBC010000278.1 GCA_017382015.1 Clostridia bacterium | reverse complement strand
TATCTGGAAGATCAGGATATGTGGTTCTTCAGCGGCATTTACCGCGAGGTTTACCTTTTCTCTGAGCCGAAGACAACTATCTGGGATTTTTATGCCAAGGCTCAGCTTGACGAGGAGTACCGTGACGGTAAGCTTGACGTTGAGATTCAGCTTCGCAATTTCTCCGAGCAGCCTATAGCTGTCTATGCAGACGTGCTGTTTATGGAGGATAAAGAGAATCCGCAGGTAATCGGAAGTGAGCAGATAATTGTTCAGCCGGGCGAGAGCTATTTCACCTTTGCGCACACGGTTGAATCGCCTAAGCATTGGTCTGCAGAAGACCCGAACCTTTACCGTGTCAGCGTTGTTCTGCGCACGAAGGAGGATATCCTCTGCGTCAAAACAACCCGTATCGGCTTCAAGCGTGTTGAGAAGAAGGGCAACGTGCTCTATATCAACGGCAAGAAGGTTCTCATCAAGGGCGTCAACCGCCACGATTATGACCCCGACAACGGTTGGGCAGTTCCCAGGCAGAGATATTATGCCGACCTGACTCTTATGAAGCAGGCAAATATCAACTCCATCCGTACCAGCCATTATCCCAACGATCCTTTTCTTTACGATCTTTGCGATGAAATGGGCTTCTACGTAATGGATGAGGCTGACCTTGAAAGCCACGGTGTGCGCCGCAAAAATTGCCCCGGTGACGATCCGAGGTGGACGGGTGCGTGTGTAGACCGCGCCCAGCGTATGGTGCTGCGTGACCGTAACCACGCTTGTGTGTGCTTCTGGTCGCTCGGTAATGAGGCAGGTGACGGCGAAAACTTTGCATATATGCGCAAGGCTATTCTTGCGCTTGATGATACAAGGCTTATACATTATGAGGGCGAGTTCAATTTTGATAAGTCCGATTTTATCAGCCGTATGTATCCCGTTGAGAGCTATGTTCAGAAGCTTGCCGAAAAGAAAGAAATCAAGGTCAACATCATTGAAAATGTTCTCAATATGCTCGCTGCAGACAGCAAGCCTATAGATCCGAAATTCTATGAGAACAGCCCCGTTATTTTCTGCGAATACGCCCACGCGATGGAAAACAGCCTCGGCAACTTCAAGGAGTATATCGATGCGTTTAAAAAGTACGATCACCTTTGCGGCGGCTTTATCTGGGACTATGTTGATCAGGCAATCCACGTAAATGACAACGGTGTTGATAAGTGGCTTTACGGCGGCGATTTCAAAGAGGGTGCAACCAGCTACTATTTCTGCGCAAACGGCATCATCGGTGCGGACAGAATTCCGCATCCCTCATATTATGAAGTCAAGAAGTGTTATGCCGACGTAACCGCAAGAGAAATCGACAAGACAACCGGCAGATATGAAATTATAAATGAGCACTGTTTTGTAAATCACAGCAGATACATTCTCGATTGGCAGCTTACCTGTAACGGTGAGGTTTTCCACGAGGGTACATTCGGTACGCTTATGATTGAGCCTCTCAGCTCGTTTGAGGTTACAGTGCCTTACGATTACAACGATATGCCTGACGGTGAGTGCATCCTTACTTTCTCATGGAAGCTTAACGAGGAATTCTCATGGGGCAACAAAGGCTTTGAGATGACTTTTGAGCAGTTTGTGCTCAAACAGCCTTCAGCGTTGCCTGCGCTTCCCGAGGGTGACCATGCTCTCGATATTAACCACAGCGGAAAGAGTGTTATCGTTAAATCACCGCTTATCAACGTCGATATCATCAGGGGTGAGTTGACCTCACTTGTAATCGGCGGCAAGGAAATGCTCGAGCCCGAGCACGGCGTGCGTCCCAATTTCTTCCGTGCGCTTACCGATAACGATGCGGCATATTTTAACTTTGTGCCTCAGATTAAGTTCCTGCATCCCAAATATCTCTGGCGCAATGCAACCAAGCTCTGTGTTGCAACAAGCGTTAAGGTGAAGAGCATCAGCGAAACAGAGTGCGTTGTCACCGTCAAGTGGTTTGCTCCGCTTGCAGGAAACGTTAAAACAGAGTATAAAATCAGCTCCAACGGCAGCGTTGAGGTAAGACACAGCTCAATGGGCTACTTCCTCTCAATGCTTAAAACAGGCGTTCGTTTCGGCTGTCCGAACGATATGCGCAACGTCGAATGGTACGGCAGAGGCCCGCACGAGTGCTATTGCGACCGTAAGACCGGCGCACGAATCGATAAGCATTTTGCTGATATTGACGGCCTTGAGCACAGATATATGCGCCCGCAGGAAAACGGCACGCGTGTTGATGTACGCAGCCTTAAGCTCACCGATGCTGATGGCAGAGGCTTCTGCTATGAGGCACTTGACGGCGGCAGTTTTGAATTTAACGCACGCAACTACAGCCAGGAGAAGCTCGAGAAGGCAAAGCACCTTTATGAGCTTGAGAATGACGATTATATTTCCGTCGGTCTTGATGCTTGCTCTTGCGGTGTCGGCGGCGATATGCCCGGCTATGCCTGCCTGCGTGAGCCGTACATTCTTCACCCGTGGAAAAAATACAGCTTCGGCTTCAGAATTACAGCGACTAAGTAACAATCATTATGGTAATAGATTTTCATACACATATTTTTCCTGATGCGCTCGCTCCCAGGGCGCGTCAGGCTTTGATGGATAATACGGCCCGCTTCGGCAACTTTTTTGAAGCGCTTACCGAAATGACGCGCGACAGCCTGCTCCGACATATGGATATGTGGGGTGTTGATGTGAGTGTCATTCAGCCCGTTGTTACCAAGCCTTCGCAGACGGTTACAACTAACACTTGGGCGGCTGATGCGGCAGGCGAGCGGATTGTAGCTTTCGGCGGCATCCATCCCGATACGGATGATTATAAGCGCGATATCGACCTTGTTGCTTCGCTCGGTCTTAAAGGAATCAAGCTCCATGCAGAGTATCAGTGTTTTCAGCCCGATGAAATCCGTATGCTGAGAATTTACGATTATGCTTTCTCCAAAGGTCTTATAATTCTGCACCACGCAGGCTATGACCCCGGCAAACCGTCTCCGTTCAATTCAACGCCCGAGCGTTTTTCCAAAATGCTCGATGAAGTCAGCGGCGGCACTTTTGTGCTGGCTCACCTTGGCGGTCAATCTATGTGGGATGACGTGGAGCGCTACCTTGTAGGTAAGGACGTTTATTTTGATACCGCAATGGGCTTTGAGTGCTTTGAGTCGGAGCAGTTTCTGCGCATTGTTCGCAACCACGGCGCGGATAAAATTCTCTTCGGCTCGGATTCTCCGTGGAGCAATGCCTCAAGGGAGCTCGCGGTTTTGAATTCGCTCGAACTGAGCAGTGAAGAAAAACAGATGATTCTCAGCGGTAACGCAAAAAGGCTGCTGAAAATATAGCTAATTTACAGAGGTGATTAACCTGGCACAGGTCGAACGCTGTCCGCTTGCCAAAAAGTGCGGCGGATGTCAGCTTCAGAATATGGATTATGCACGCCAGCTTAAATTCAAACAGGCGAGCGTTGAAAAGCTGCTCGGCAAATTCGGCAGAGTAGGCAAAATAGTAGGTATGGACAACCCCTACCATTACCGCTGTAAGGTGCAGGCTGCTTTCGGTACTACCCGTGGCGGCAAGATAATATCGGGCGTATACCAGAGCAGCAGCCACAGAATCGTCAACGTTGACAGTTGCCTGATTGAGGATGAAAAGGCGGATGAAATTATCGTCACAATCCGTTCTTTGCTCCCGAAATTCAAGCTTCGTCCTTATAACGAGGATTCGGGTGTTGGCTTTCTGCGCCACGTGCTGATAAGAAAGGGCTACAACAGCGGTCAGATTCTTGTTGTGCTCGTTACGGCAAGCTCTGTCTTTCCGTCAAAGAATAACTTTGTCGGCGCTCTTCTTAAGGCTCATCCCGAAATCACAACGGTTGTGCAGAACATAAACGGCAAGCGCACAAACCTTGTGCTTGGCGACGTGAACAAAACAATTTACGGTGACGGATATATTGAGGACAGCCTCTGTGGCTGTACGTTCCGTATTTCACCGCAGTCGTTTTATCAGATTAACCCTGCTCAGACTGAGCGGCTCTACTCGCTCGTAATCGAGTATGCTCAGCTTACGGGTAAGGAGCGGGTGATTGATGCCTACTGCGGCACGGGCACAATCGGCATAATCGCTTCAAAGCAGGCGGGTGAGGTTATCGGTGCAGAACTTAATGCCTCTGCGGTGCGTGATGCAAAATCAAACGCCGCACGCAACAGCGCGGAAAATATACGTTTCATCTGTGCGGATGCAGGCGAGTTTATGCGTGATATGGCTCAGGCAGGGGAGAAGGCGGACGTTGTGTTTATGGATCCGCCCAGAGCAGGCAGCGATAAACGCTTTCTCTCAAGTGTTGTTACGCTCAGCCCCGACAGAGTTGTATATATCTCCTGCAACCCCGAAACACTCGAGCGCGATCTTCGTTACCTCACCGCACACGGCTATGTGGTGAAGAAGATGCGCCCCGTTGATATGTTCCCATTTACGCATCATTGCGAAATGGTCGTAATGCTTGAGAAAAGAGATGAAAACACCAAATGAAAATGCTGCCACGCTTAAAAGAAACCTTCCTTGAGGGCAGAAACTGGAAAATGCTTCTGCTCTCAATCCTTGCAACGGGTTTATCATACGGACTTTACAAGGGTATGCTCGACAACTACCTTTCCGAGATTGTAAATCTTGGTGAAATGGGCAGAGGCGTTGCGGAATTTTTCCGTGAGATTCCGGGCGTTATGCTCGTGCTGATATTAGCGCTTTTTTATATGCTTTCAGCCGAAACGATGTACAAGGCAGGTGCAGTTTTCCTGCTGGCAGGTATGGGTATGATTGCTGTTCTGCCGGCGGATAAGGTGCTTGTTATACTCTCAATTACAATGTACTCGATGGGTGAGCATATACAGATTGGTATGAAAAACACCCTCTCGCTCAAATATGCTCGCACAGGTCACGGCGGTGCCGCCCTCGGTGCGCAAAATGCCGCAACGCAGATTGGTACGCTTGTGGGTTACATTGCTGTTGTTGCCGCTTTCTCCGTGCTTTCGGGCACAGCCGGCACGTATAAGCTTTTCTTTACCGTTGCCGCCGCGCTTGCCGTTATCAGCCTTGCGCTCTCTTTTGGCATTACGGGCAAGAGCGAAACGGATTCAACAAAGCGAAGGTTTTATTTCCATAAAAAGTACACCAAGTATTATATGCTCGAGATGTTTTACGGTGCACGCAAGCAGGTGTTTTTCACGTTTGGCCCTTATGTGCTTATCCGTGTATACCATGCGGATGCCGCTAAAATCAGCCTTCTGTTTGCGGTTTCTGCTATTGCCTGCTTCATTGCTTCGCCGATTGTCGGCAGGATAATTGACCGTCTGGGTTATAAGGTCGTTATGGTTGCGGATACGTTGCTTCTGGTGATTGTCTGCTTCTTCTACGGCTTTGCACATCATATTTTCCCGTATGAGGTTGCGTCTGTTGTGTGCTGTGTCGCATACGTGCTGGATTCGATTATTTCGCTTGCATCGATGGCTTCCAATATTTATGTTCAGGATCTTGCGGATAACCAGGATGAAGTCAAGGCAACTATTTCAACGGGCGTTTCAATCAACCACCTTATCACAATATTCATCGCACTTTGCGGCGGTTGGATTTGGCAGACTCTCGGAATAGAGCTTTTGTTCATTCTTTCTGCTGTGTTGGGTCTTTGTAACAGCGCTTATGCCGCCACAATCAAGACAAAGAAAAAAGCAAAAGCGTAAAGATGTTTAGCTTTACACTTTTGCGAAGAATATAACTATAAAGGTAAAATAAAGAGAACCGTTGATATATCAGCGGTTCTCTATCATTTTATATTGAAAAAATCAATTAGAGTAAAGTGGTAATGCTTTACAAAATAAAAGCGAAATGAGCTGCCGCAGGGGTAACTCATTTCGCTTTTTTGCTTATTTAAGTGAGCCGATAAGCTGCAGATATTCGCCTACGAGGTATGAGCCGGTGTGCTTACCGACGGAGAGTGTTTCGTCAGCAATTTCTTCGCCGATGATGTGACCCATAAATGCGAAGTTGTTATCTGTAAGAACATAACCGATTGCATCGTTTGTGAGGCTTACAACGTATGTGTCGATGCCTTCAACAGAAGTTGCAAGGCTGTCGTACGGCCACTCTGTGCCGTCCCAGTTTGTGCCGTTTGTAATCTCATCGTCCCAGAAAACTTCGGGATAAAGCTC
>JAFOBC010000277.1 GCA_017382015.1 Clostridia bacterium | reverse complement strand
TGTGATAAATCCAATATATAACTTACCCCGAATTAATTTTGTCGGAGGAGAAACTCAGACATTTATGTTTAATCTTCGGACAAAAGAGGGTAATAGTTTTAATGCGAACGAGTGCGAGGCAGAGTTTGCTCTTATAAGTTATTCCGGCAAAAACAGAGACCCTGTGCTCACCAAAGACGCAAATATAGTCTCGGATGACTATGGATTAGATAGCGTAGCATCAGTATCTTTGAATCCGAGCGAAACCGTGAATTTACACGGCAAATATATTTACCAACTAACGATACGTGACAAAGATGGTAACATAGAGATTCCGGGACAAGGATTTGTCGATATAATTCGAAACATCCATCCCGGTTTTATTATTAATTAAGGAGACGTTGAGATGAATACTACATATTTTATAAATCAGATAATGGGAAATGTATTTCACACACAATCCTCTCCGGCTATAGCAGATAAGTATTATCTCGGTCTTTCAACCACCTCCCCTACTGTTGACGGTGTTTGTGATGGGGAACCTTCTACCGATGGTACTGGATATGAAAGGATCCTACTCGACAGTCTTTCTGTGCCTGAAAATGGTTTAATAAAAAATACTGCTGCTATTAACTTTAATGAAAGTTTAACGAATTGGGGATCGATATCATACTATGCAGTTTTTGATTCAAAAACAGGTGGTAATCTCCTATTCTTTGGAGATCTTGATATAAGCAAAACTGTTGAAGTCGGAACCACTATCACTGTTAAGGCCGGAGAACTTATTATTCAGTTATATAGCGCCGGCGCATAATATGAAACGGCGGTGATTGTATGAAACAATACGATGTTATTGTCAGGAATTTATCGGAAAGTTATATTCCGATTTATCTGAAAAAGAATACAATTCAAATTCCGATCACAATAAATACCCTGACACCGGGTCGTATTTATATCGAAGCATATCCATCGAGCAACGAATTAGTTTTGTCAGAAACTTCTATTGAAATAGCGGAACGTTCTTATATAAACATTAATCATCGTATGCGCATGAGAGATCGTATAGCTGTTGACGGAAAAGAAAGATTATATGTTTCTTTGATTGATAACATAGGAATAGACTCTCAATTAGATGTTTCTGCGATAAAAGATATGCAGATTCAAAATGATTTGACGATAAGCTCTGTTGCGGTTATATCTGCTGTTAAATATGCAACTTTAGGAGAAGTTGAAAATGTAGATGGATCCGATGTTGATCTTGCAACGTTGGACAAGCTTATGCTCGAAGATATGGATTATACGGAATCATAACCGACAGGAGGAATTTTTATGGATAAATCTCCGATACTCGGTCTGCATTTAACTCCCGAAGCGGAAACGACTAAGCTTTTTAAGGAATTCAGACTTGAACTCGCGGGAGACACGGAAGACTCTAACATGATAATCATAGATAATGCGATAAAAGCGCTTATTGAAAGGCTTGATGCGTTGGAGACGACCCCTATAACATGGGGGATGCTGAAGAACGGTTTTAATAACAGTTCTTCATCTTAAATTACAGGCAGATAAAATAACAAAATACAATTTTCAAATAAGGAGGATGCTAAATTATGGCACTTTCATTTGAAGACTCTAAAAAGTCATTGGGGCAAGAAGTTGCGAATCCAATGACTTTGTCGCTTGAAAGAAACGCAGAATCAAATGAGGTGTGGACTCGACATACTAAATACAGTTGGTTTAAAGACTTTTATGATGATAAAGTTTCTACCGTCGATGATGTTAAAAGTATTGCAGTCCATCCCTCCCAAGTAAACATCTCTCAGGAAGTAAATAGCCAATTTATACCTTTTGAGATGTGCAGACGTTATGACAATATCGACTTGGTTGATATGCTCATAACTTTTCATTATACAACTAGTGATGGGTATCATGGATCGTCTGAGGCTGTAAACGTAGAATACACAGACGAGAGAATGAAGTTTGCATGGTTGGTTGATGACAAAGTTACTCATGCGCCTGGGAACTTAAAGCTGGAAATCCACGCAGATGGTGCAATTTATGACGACGAAGGCAATTCTTACGGCTATCGTTGGAAAACTAAAACAACGGAAAGATTTAATGTTTACAAATCTTTATGTGATGGAGCAGACGGAGAATCTATAGAACTCAATGACGATTGGGTTGTAGAGCTTGTTCAGACTTTTTCTGAGATGGTAAGCGAAAAGATCGCCGATGCGCAGCTTGATACATATGTTACTGCGGCGGAAGATGCTGTTACAAGAGCTGAAGAAGCGGCTCAGGATGCAAGCAATGCCGTTCAGCAGGAGCTCGGCAATTACTACACAAAAGAAGAAGTTGACAATGCTATTCTCGGTGTTGACCACACGATGTATGCGACAAAGACATACGTTGCAGATGAGATAGCAAAGGTTGATGTTACGGATCAGCTCCCGAAGAAGCTCAGTGATCTTACGGACGATGCAAATCACAGACTCGTTACCGACGAGGAAAAGACTGCATGGAACGCAAAATCAGATTTCAGCGGTAAGTACTCCGATCTTGAGGGTGCTCCGAAAGCGGTTTCCGCTCTTGAAAATGATGCGGGATATATTACCGAGGCGGCTCTTAACGGATATGCTACGGAAAAGTTCGTTGAAGAAGCAGTAAAAGCTGTAGATGTTTCGGAGCAGCTTGCGGAATACGCAAAGGCTGAGAATGTTTACACAAAAGAAGAGGTCGATGAGGCTGTAAGCAATGTTGAAGTTGATCTTTCAGAATACTACACAAAGCAGGAAGTTGATACAAAGACAGCGCCTATAGCGACAAATGCATCAAATATTACGGCTCTGGGAAATACGGTCGGCGAGCTTCAGACAAAGGTTGACGGCATAGACACTTCCCCGAGAAAAACTTATGATGTTGCGTACAACGACACGGACGACCCCGATGTCGGTGAAAACGTTTTTGTTTTCTATGAGATCGAAAACGAGGGTCTTGAAAACGAAGCGAAAGAAGCTAAGAAGAAATTTACCATTGTCGGCGGTTCCGGCGGCGGTTCGGGCAGTGTTCTTAAGATAGAATATATCACGACAAGCCCCGTTGTTGCAACCGTTGACGACAGAATAGTTATTAAATACAGATTCTCCGGCACAGATACATCGGGGGATATTGTTACTGACGGTACTGCTACATGGAAAGTTGCGGGCAGAACGATTGCAAGCAACATTGCGGTTGCAGGCGAAAACTCTTTCGATATTACCGACTATATTTCTCTCGGTACGCAGAAAGTAAGCCTCAGCATCACGGATGAAGCAGGTAGCCTTGCGACAAAATCGTGGACTGTTCAGAAGATAGATATCAGACTCGAATCTTCTTTTAATGACAGTTTTACTTATCCGCTCGGCGAAGTGGAATTTGACTACACGCCTTACGGTGCTATTTCCAAAGACATACACTTTATTCTTGACGGCGAAGAGGTCGGCAAGGTTACCACTACGGCTTCCGGTATTCCTATGGGCTACACATTGCCTGCGCAGGAACACGGAGCGCATCTTCTTGAAGTTTATATCACAGCGACCGTAAACCAGAACACGGTTGAATCAAACCATATTCTGAAAGATATTATTTGGTTTGACAGCGCAAGCACGGTTCCCGTAATATCTACGGTTTACCAGAACTTTACGGCAAGACAGTATGATGCTACGAATATCGTATATACGGTTCATGACCCGACAACGGAAAGCCCGACGGTCGAGATCGCAGTAGACGGTACGGTCGTTTCAACTCCGACACTTACAGAGACTACCAATATATATACATATAAGACGGATGTTGTCGGCGAGCATACGATTACGATAAAGTGTGGAGAGACCGTTAAGACACTTAAAGCAAATATCACAAAGCTTGATATCGATATTTCTCCCGTTACCGCAGGACTTGCATTTGACTTTAATCCTTCCGGAAGATCGAACAATGATGCGGACAGAGAATGGTCTGACGGCAATGTTTCGATGACGGTATCGGACAACTTTGACTGGATCAACGGCGGTTATCAGTATGACGAGAACGGAGACCAGTACTTCTGCATTAAGGCGGGTACTTCTGCAGAAGTAGACTATAAGCTTTTTGCGGACGATGCAAAGAAGAACGGTAAAGAGATGAAGCTCGTTTTCAGAACCGTGAATGTTGCAAACCCCGACGCGGTATTCTTATCCTGCGTTGACAATACCACGGGCTCGGACAATATCGGTATTGAAATGGGTGTTCACAATGCGTATATTTACGGTTCCGCAGGAAAGCTCGACTTATCTTATTCGGAAGAAGATATTATTGAATTTGAATTCAATATCTCGAAAGATACGGAAGCGATCCCGATGGTTATGGGTTATGAAGACGGTGTTTCGACAAGACCTATGGTTTATGACGATTCGCACAACTTTACCCAGAACACACCGAAGACTATTTCTCTCGGCTCGGAAGACTGCGACCTGCATATTTACAGAATGAAGGTTTACGGCACTTCTCTTACCGACAGAGGTATTCTTAACAACTTTATTGCCGATGCGAGAAATGCTTCTGAAATGGTTGCAAGACACGACAGAAATCAGATATATGACGAAAACCAGAATCTCGATCCCGATGTTCTTGCGGAAAAATGCCCGTGGCTGAGAGTATATAAGGTTTCCGCTCCTTATTTTACAAATAATAAGAGCGATAAAGTTCCGGGAACGACAATTCAGCAGATCTACAAGGACGGCGACCCGATCCTTGATAACTGGACTGCGTACAACTCCATGCACTCGGGGCAGGGAACGAGCTCCAACAACTACGGTGCGGCAGGTCGAAACCTTGACTTTATTATGAATAAATCCGGCATTGAGGGCGTTGATCCGTACTTTATTATGGGCGACGGCAGCAGAGCCGAAAAGATCACGATGACGAGAACTTCTGTTCCCGTTGCGTATCTTAACGCAAAAGTAAACATCGCTTCTTCAAACAACATGACGAATGCGATGCTTGCAAACAGATATAACGAATTTAACCCTTACAAACGCCCGTTTATCCGCGAAGAGGGTGTTGATACAAGTTTCATTAAAGACACAATGGAATTTCACAACGGAGTTATCTTTATTCAGGAAACGAACGAAGACGTATCTACCCACAGAGAGTTTGCGGATACGAACTGGCATTTTTATGGCATTTGTAACATCGGTGATAGCAAAAAGACGGACGAAACAAGAAAGACCGATATTGATGATAAATACGAATGCTGTGTTGAGATAATGGACGTTGAACTTCCGCTTTCAGACTTCCCGGTAAACACAATGTATAACGCTATGGGTTATACCGTTGACGAAAAGACGGAAGAAAAGATCTATACATGGGCAAAGGATGAAAACCTCGGTATCCTTTATGAGCTTATCGACGGCGAATATGTTCTGACCGAAGACACATCTGTTGATCTAAACAAGACGTATTACGTTGACATCCTCGAACATGACGATTTCAGCGAAGACTTTACCTACGGCTGGCGATACCTCTGGGAAGACGGCACAGACGAAGAGAATGAGGAAGTTTTTGATTACTGCAAACAGAAATGGATCGAACTTTACAGATTTATAACCACTTCTACAGACGAAGAGTTTAAGGCTCATCTCGGCGACTATTTCGTTATTGATTCGGCACTTTACTATTATTTATTTACCACAAGATACTGCCTCGCTGATAACAGAAGCAAAAACTCATTCTGGCATTACGGCAAAACAGGAGAAATTGGCTCAGACGGTACCCCCATAAGAAAATGGAATCTCGCGTGGGGCTACGACATGGATTTTTAAAGCTAAGTCCATGTAAAACTTTCACTAATATACGGCGAAAACCCGATGGGACGGGCAACGCCTTCCAACCATATATTCATATTTTGAGACTCGCACAATCGGGTCTCTTTTTCATAAAAGAGGTGATATTACGAGTATTGTAATTGAAGGAAAAGAATACTTTGGTATTATATATAAGATTGAAAACAAGATAACTCATAAAGTATACGTAGGACAAACAACTCATCCAAATGGGTTTAATGGCAGGTACTTTTATAAAGGGTCTGGGATAGAACGTGTTTACAATAATTATATTAGCAAAAAGAACAGCGGGGATTATTATAATGCATATCTATTACGTTCTATTGAGAAATGCGGATTTGATGCATTTGTTGTTGACGAAGTGTTTGATGTTGCATTAACTATGGAAGAACTCAATGAAAAAGAAGCTTTTTATATAAACAAGTTTGACAGTTGTAGACATGGTTATAATATGACATTTGGCGGAGACAGCATGTCTGGATATCCGCGTCCTTCGGGAAAAGACTGCCCGAATAGTAAGCGAGTTTGTCAAATTAACTTAGACGGACAACTTATTAAAATATGGGACTCGGCGACAGAGGCATGTAACGCATTAGGAATCAGCCACGCTTCGTTATCTAATGTTTGTCATGGCACTAAAAGACGAAAAGGTGGGGAACCCTCAAGAACTGCCGGTGGGTATGTTTGGGTTTTCGAAAAGGACTATGACCCCAATAAAGACTATAGTGTTCATCGTCCAAGACAGAATATGGGACATGGTTCAAAAATAGTGTTATTATTATCTGAAAAAGGAGAAATTGTTCAGGAATTTTACTCTATTAACGAAGCAAGTAGAACTCTGGGGGTTTGTGTCGAAAGCATACGTCAAACATGTAATCGTAAATATAAGCACCCTAAACTTAATTTAAAATACAAAGATGAATATATGGAGGAACAACGACTGAGCGTGAAAGGGCTTTGTGATGAGGCATCATAAAGTTATGCAACAGTCTGAACTCGCAAAATAATCCCATTTAATAAATGCGAGAGGAACGGTCAAGTGTAAAGACACTTTAAAGAAGAACCGTTCCCGCCTATCAACAGATAGGTCACAATCCGCACAAAGCTATGCGGATAGTAACAGATTGACAGCTTTAGGCTTAAACAACTACGGCAAGCAGGTATACCGCTACGGTCTCGAAGATATCGACGTTGACGAAAAGGGCGAAGAAGTTTTCAGAGAATCCGACAGTACGTTCTTCTGCAGGATAAGAGACCTTTTCCCGAATGAGTTAAAAACTCTCTATAATACCCTCGAATCGAAAAACGCATGGCATGCGGAAAGCTTCCTTAACAAGATAGACGCATGGCAGAATGAATTCCCCGAAGAACTCTGGAGAATAGATATTGAGAGAAAGTATCTGCGTACATACAACGGTTCGTTTATTAACGGCAAGGGTGACGCGCAGTTCCTTGTTAATATGGCGAACGGCAAGATGAAATATTACATCAAGCAGTGGGAGCGCAGTCAGGAAAAATACATGGCTTCGAAATATCAGAGCTCTGTTGCATCTTCCGACAACTCTGTATTCAGATGCAGCGTTCCGAGCGGAGAGCTTGCGGTTGCTCCGAACTACAGACTTAAACTTACCCCGTATGCGTATATGTATCTCAACGTTAAATACGGTACGCAGAACCCGATACAGATGAGAGCTGAACCCAACAAGGTTTACGAGATTCCGTTTGACGGCGGAAAAGCGGATATAGTTGACGTTTACAGCGCATCCCTTATTCGAGATTTCGGTGATCTTTCCACATGCTATGTTGCGACTGCAGACACGAGTAAGGCAGAAAAGGTAAAAGTCCTTCAGTTCGGTAACGACACAGAGGGCTACGACAACCCGAACTTTACGACCCTTACTACCGGCGCGAACTATTTGCTTGAAACGCTTAATATCGAAAATGTTTCGGGACTTACACAGTCTTTGAATCTTTCCGCGTTAAAGAATCTTAAAGAGCTTTATGCTCACGGTTCAAATATCGGCGGCGTTACGTTCGCTGATGGCGGTAGAATCGAGATAGCGGAACTTCCGGCGATAAGTGCGATGAGCCTTAAAAACCTCATTTACCTTACAGATCTGAATATTGCAGACTTAAACAAACTTACAACTCTTACGGTTGAAAATTGCGACACCGTTGATCTTGAATACATTCTTAACAATGCACCGAATATTAACAGAATCAGAATTGCGGGCATTGACTGGTCTCTTGACAATACGGATATGCTCGACCGTCTTTACGGTATGGCAGGTATTGATAAAGACGGATATAATATCGACAGATCTGTTGTTATGGGTTCTGTTCATATTCCTATTATTCAGGAATTTGAACTCCTTAACTACAAGACCGCATGGCCCGATCTTGAGATAACCTACAATACGTTGGTCAAGCAATACTCCGTTACATTTATCAATCCCGACGGAACGGTTCTGGATATACAGTATGTTACCGAGGGCGAAAAACCCGTTGATCCGATTACAAGAGCCGAAAACCCGATAGAGACCCCGACGATGGAAAGCACGGTAAGCACCGACTTTACATTTGAAAAATGGGATTCGAACTTTGTTGCGGCTTTTGAGAACATAACGATCACTGCGGTATACACAGAAACTCTGAGAAACTATACCATTCAATATGTTTCCAACGGACAGACCCTTCAGACAACCGTTGCTCCTTACGGAGACACCGTATGGTACGAGGGCGAGACTCCCGTGCTTACATCAGAAGAACATGTTTACAGATACTACCTGTTTAACGGTTGGGATAAGAGCGGATACGTCAGCGGAGATAAGACCATAAACGCAGTATTTGACACATGCAAATATACTTCGGATTACTTTGACGGAAAAGATCTTTCCGAAATGAGACCCGTTGAAATTTACGCAATGACAAAACTTGCGGACGCAGGAATAGGCTTTGATATTTCGAACTATGTTGAATCGAAAGATGCTATTACGATCACACTCGGAAACGACATAAGCTTTGAAGACGTTGAACAGGCAGAACTTATTACCGAGCCTGTTACTCTTGACGGCAGTACGGTCGTAGATACGGGCATTAATCTTTTCGAAGAAGACAGAGACTTTGTTCTGGCGATAGACTATACCGCAAACAGCGGAAATACAAACGGAAATGTTTTCGCGCAGTGTTACTCCGACAACGGAATGAGCGGCTTTAAGATCTGGTACAACGGCGGGGTTAAACTCGGCTGGGGTTCAGACTCTATGACACCTTCGACTGTCGGCAACAGAGAAATGGTCGTTATAAGACATATCAAGGGCGAATACGGTCTTCACGTTTACAGCTCGAATACGGGCGGTGACACTTCGACATATATCGAACTTGCAGGCGAACATGCAGTAAATCACTCAAGTCCGCTTGTATTCGGATGCAGCAGATCCGACGACGGCTCTTATGAGAAATACTCAAAGGGTACGGTATATTGGAGTAAACTCTGGTATGCGGATCTCGGAGAAGATACATGCTCCAAGCTTGCGGCATGGCCTCACGAGGAGATCAAGTTTGAGATGTGTGGCTTTAAGAGATACTTTATAAGCGACAATTCGAACAAGAGAGCTTCGATGTCCTTCATCGCGGCTGACGTTCTTTCAAGACCGATGGCGCTTAACTCGGAAAGCTCCTCTGAGGGCGGTTGGGCGGCTATGGCATTGAATGCATTCCTTAACAACAGGGTATACAATGCGTTCCCGATCGAATGGAAACAGCTTCTCAAACAGGTATCCGTTAAATCTTCCGCAGGTAATAAATCTACGGCAATAGTAAGCGCGGACTGCTATATTGCGATTCCTGCGCTTATAGAGCTTGATGCGACAAAGGTTGACGATCCTTATATCAATGAGGGTACTGCGATAGACTTCTTTACGGATAAGACTTCGAGAATCTGCTACGATAAGAACGGAAATGCCGTTTCTTACTGGACACGTTCTCCTTATGCGACCCAGACATCGTATGTTTATGCCGTTAATACTACGGGTACGTTCTCGGGATACACCTATCCGGATCAGTCTCACCATGTTCGAATGATCATTTCTATTTAAGGAGGCGATCGGTATGTTTTACAAAATAGTCAAAGACGGCAAGATAGCAGGCGTAAGCGATCGCTTGCTTTTTGTTAAATTCCAAAAGAAACACTGCACGATGCTTTTGTGCGACAAGAGCGAGGCGCAGGCGATAATCTCCCCGGACGGTGAAAAATTCTGGAGAGCAAACTGGATGTTTAAACTTCCCGATGAATTCAAAGGAGAGTGCGAGACCGTTCATATTGAAAGGATCGACGAAAACGAATACAGACAGTTGAAAGCTCTTGATATGAAAACCCCCGAAGAGATCATCGATGAGTATACTCTGTGGTTGATAAACGGAGGTCTATTATGAACTTATTGGTTGAAAGCCTGCGCAGACTTTACACGATGAAAAAGGTAACGAAAGAACAGATAAAAGCTTTTGTTACTTCTCAGAAGCTGACGCAGGAAGAATATAAATATATTATAACCGAAGATAAGAAAACACCGCTCCCGAAATAAGGAACGGAAATAAGCTCCCTCTGAAAAGAGGGAGCTTTATGATTAATCGAAAAGGAGGTGCTCTGTGTACACTATTTTACTTGATGAGACAAACGAGCTTATTACGACTGTTAAAGAAAGAATTATGCAGCGCAGTAAGCTTGTTGACAACCTTCACTTTCTTGTTTATCCCGATTATAAAGGGATAGATATGACGGATTTCACGGTGATGATGGAGTATTTGCTCCCCGTAAGCAGAGAGTACAAAACGGAATATCTTGTCAGATCGGACACCCTTTATAAAGACGAATGGCTCGAATATAAGCTTCCTATGGATACCGCTCTTACCAGAGAGGCGGGTCAGATCGAAATTCAACTTACCTTTATCAAGGTAATGCTTGATGCAGACGGTAAGGGTGTGCAGAAAGTTCGAAAGACTTCTCCGACAACCGTTACGATAGTTCCGATCGCCGCATGGAGCGACATTATTGCGGACAGCGCTCTTACTGCTCTCGATCAGAGACTTATTCAGGTCGATGCCGCTATTGCCGCAGCAGAAGAACTCAATAATCATCTGAATGAAACAAAGGCGGACAACATTGTGGTTAACGAAGATTCCAACACCATTCAGCTTACGGCAAACGGAAAGCCTATCGGTGATGCGGTCAGCTATTCGAGCTGCGGTATCAAGAGCTTTGAGGTTGATGAAAACGACAACATTACCGTTACTCTTACAGACGGCAGAGTTATTGAACTCGGTCACGTTGACGGAGCTTCGGGTGCGACATTTATACCGCATATTGATGAAAACAAGATCCTTACATGGACAAACAACGGCGGGCTTGAAAACCCCGAACCCGTTGATCTGAATCCATTTGATGAATGGTCTACTGTACCCAGCGAGGGTATCGAGACCGATTATGAATGGGAATTTATTTAAGATAAAAACACAAAGATTGTGTCTTTATAAATCAATTTTTTAGAAAGGATATGATGCAATATGGCAAATGCAAATGTTAAGTTTTACAGTGTAAAACTACAGGCCACATTTGATGCTCTTGCAGTAAAAGAGGCTAACGCCCTTTATTTTATTCAAGAGACAAATAGGTTCTATCACGCGGATCGTCTGATGGGCACAGGTCTGGAAGCAACTGCGGAACTTGCAGGTCTTATGTCTCCCGAAGACAAAGCAAAGCTTGATGCTCTTGTTGAAAACTCCGGCGGCATTATAAACCTGACCCCG
Organism: Clostridia bacterium; assembly: GCA_017382015.1. GTDB lineage: Bacteria > Bacillota > Clostridia > Oscillospirales > Acutalibacteraceae > UBA8612. Next base: position 6,854 of record JAFOBC010000277.1, on the reverse strand, counting down.
GTAGACAGTACCATTTCCGTTACGGACGCTCCCGACGGCGGTAAAGCTATCGGTGTTAAGATCGCAAACATCCCCGGAAATGCTCTTACTGCCGTTGACGGCGGACTTTTTGTTGCAGAGGCGACAGAGGCCGAACTTGCTGAATACGCTATCGAAAGACAGGAAACCGCAGAAGACGGTTACGCGGCAAGCTACAAGCTTAAGAAGACCGTAGGTGAAGAAGTTACATATGTTGGCGATACGATCAATATCGCAAAAGATATGGTTCTTCAGACGGCAGTTCTTGAGACCGCGATCATGGACGACGTTCCTTATGAGGGGGCAAAGGTCGGAGACCCGTATATCAAAATGGTATTCAACGATCCCGACGCTTCAGCGCTTTATATCCCCGTTAAGGGTCTTGTTGACACTTATTCCGCAGGCGACGGTATTGAGATCATTGATAATACTATCAAGATCAGACTTTCCGAAAACGCCCACGGCCTTACCGTTGTTGATGGCACTCTTTCTCTTGCTCTTGCGACTAAGGATAATGACGGTGCTATGTCTAAAGAGGACAAGCTCGTTATTGAATCTCTCCCGAGCGTTTACAAAGCAAAAGCCTACGAGGTCGCTCATAAACCCGCAGGAACTCTCGTTAACTACGGCGAAGACGAGATCAGAGTTATGTGCCCTGCGAACACCGAATGGAAGCTTCAGTCTTCCGGTGAAAATGCTGATGCAAACACCTATTACATCGGCTTTAAAGCTTATGCTCCGAGCAACGCCGTAAGCTTCAAAGAAGACCTCGCCGAGATCATTGCAGACGACGAGATGTATTACTTTGAAAACAACGACTTTGCGGGTGAAGACCTCTTCGGCAGAAAATACTCCGTTGTTTGGCTTCCCGTTGCAAGATTCGACGGCTCTGCATGGACATACTACGGCGCAAGCTCTACCAACGAAAAATATATCGGTTGGTATTACACCGTTGAATGGTATGATGTAAACGGCGCTCTGATCGAGACCGATACTATCAGAATTAATCTCAGTAACGAAAACTGCCACAACAACGCTGTTCCTTACTATATGGGCAGATATGCGACCGTAGAAAGAGTTGAATCTGTTGAAACCCGTATCGAAGAGGTTGAAGGCGCATACACCTGGGGTTCTCTTTAATTAAAAACAACACATAAACCAATCAATCTAACATTTAACTTTTTATTATAAAGGAGATAAATAATATGGCACTTCTTAAATTTTTCAAAGGCAATTATGTAGACATGAGCAAAACCGCGATTGCGGAAGGTCAGGTACTTATTTGCGGCGACACAGGGGAAATGTTTGTAGACGTTGATGGCTCTAACCGTGTGAAGATCGGCGACTATGTTGCAGTTGCAAATCTTGCCGCTCTCGAAGCTATCGATGCTGCTACCGTCCCCACCTCCAGACTTTATTATGTTGAAGACAGCAATATTCTTGCTCGTTCTAACGGTACTGTTTGGGTACAGATCAACAAAGATACCGGTATGACTTCTGTTGAGGTAGTTGGCGAGGGTAATGTTGTAACTGCAGCTTCCTATGATCCTGCTACCCGTAAGCTTACCCTTACCAAGGGCGAAACCTTCGCTACCAAAGCAGAGCTCGACGGTGTTGAAAAGAAAGTTGACGACCTCGTTGATTATGTTGGCGAAATTCCCGCAGATCGCACCGAAACCGATATCGTAGCTTACATCGACGCAAAAGCTGAAGAAACCCTTAGAGCGGCTTCCGGCAACTCCAACGAAACCGCCGCTTCCGTTAAACAGCAGCTTGACGAATATAAAGAAGCTACCGATCCGAGACTCGACGCTCTTGAAGGTAAGGTTGGCGAAAACTCTGTAGCCGATCAGATTGACGACAAGATCGAAGCTCTTGACCTCGGCAACACCTACGAAGCTAAGGGCGAAGCTGCAAAGGTTCAGGGACTTCTTAATACATACATCGGCGACAACGACGAAGCTGTGGCTGCTGCACAAGAAGCTGCTGACAACGCTCAGGCGGCGGCTGATGCTAAGGTTGCATCTGTAACCCCCGCTGATGAATCCATTACTATCGGCGGCACTGCAACCGCTCCCACCGTTGCAGCTAAACTCTCCGCAGACGCAGACAATGCTCTTACTCTTGCGGCTGACGGCCTTAAGGTAGTTATTCCTGCCGCTGCTGAATACAGCATCGTTAAAGCAGAAAATTCCGGCGATTACGCTGCTATTTACAACCTCACAAAAGACGGCGAAGTTGTCGGTGCATCCATCAACATCCCCAAAGATATGGTTGTTGAATCCGGCAGAGTTGTTACCGATCCCGCAGGTCAGACCGCAGGCACCTACATTGAACTTAAGCTTCAGAACGTTGAAGAACCTCTTTACATCAATGTCGGTTCTCTTATCGAATATGTTACCTCCGGTTCTCAGACAGGTGACATGGTCGTTATCAACGTCAGCGACGATCACAAAGTAACCGCTACCATTACAGACGGTACTGTTACCCTCGCAAAACTCGACGTTGAAACCCAGACCAAGATCAACAAAGCTCATGACCATGAAAACAAAACTGTTCTCGACGGTATCAATGCTGATAAAGTAGCCGCTTGGGACGCTGCTGAACAGAACGCTAAAGATCACGCTAACGGTCTTGACGAAGCTATGAACGCACGTGTTGAAGCTCTTGAAGCTATCGATCACGATCATGCAAACAAAGCAGAACTCGACAAGATCGCTGACGGCGACAAAGCTAAATGGGACGAAGCATACGCTAAAGCTCATGAACATGAAAATAAAGCAGTACTTGACGGTATTACCGCAGAAAAGGTAACTGCTTGGGACGGCGCTAAAGCAGGCGCTGAAGCTACCGCCGCTGCTGCTCTCGAAGCTGCTGTAGGAACACTCGAAGGTAAGATCTCCGCAGGTGACGAAGCTACTCTCAATGCAGCTAAAGCATTCACCAACGAACTTGCTAACGGTCAGGTTTCTACCAACACCGCTTCTATCGAAGACCTTTGGGAACAGCTCACCTGGGGTTCCTTCACAGTATAATTGATAATTACCCGAAAAGATAAAAATAAGGAGAGGCATAAGCCTCTCCTTTTGTAAAAAAAAAAGAATAAAAACACAGACCCCGCCATGCTCAGTCTTGCTGTTTACGGAGACATAAAACACGGCGGGGCTTTATAAAACAATACTTTTATTAATTAAGAAAACAACAGTTGGCTTTAGACAGTGAGACACGTAAAGCTACTTTTATATAAAGCCAACGTAAATCTATTCTTTGAAAGGAATGATTTAGAATATGGCACTTTTTAAAGTTTTAAAAGGAAACCGCTCGGCATTGGGTTCGCAGGCATTACATGACGGTTATGCTTATTTCTGCGTTGACGATGGCAGTTTCCATATAGACTATACCGATGCAGACGGTAATCTGCAAAGAAAACAACTTAATGCAAAAGACGCAGAAACCCTTACGGGTATGACATTAGAAGAAATCCGAAAATCCATTAGTTGGAACGACTTAACCGATAAGCCGTTTTATGAAACAACCGAATATATCGAAGTGGCAAATATCGCAAATTGTCTTTTCGGGAACTCAGGGGCAAATGACCAATACATTAGAGACCGAGGAATACGACTTACGTTAAAAGACGATACGACATATATAGTACGTATAGGCGGTAACGAATATACTGTGCGTAGCTATAAAGCAACGGTTCATTCACAAGAGCTTGTGGTTATTGGTGGCGAACCCGAAAGTCACGGAAGATGTATGAAAAGTGATTCGTCTTATCCGTTTTCAATGTATTCAACGTCAACTGGGACACTTGTTGCTATATGGCGTGAAACCAATGTGGTCGAGGGTACAGTGACCCTGTCATTTACCATCCACGAAGAGCAGGAAGTCGTTAAACCCCTTGACCCGAAGTTTTTGCCGAGTGAAATCGCACGTACATCTGATGTAGATACGGCTCTCGCAACAAAAGCCGAAGTTGAACACACTCACGAAATCTCTGACGTAAACGGCTTACAGACTGCACTTGATAATCTCGAACTTATCACAGTAGAAGACATCGATACAATTTGCGGAACTGTTATTCAGTTAGCAAGTGAAACAACTTTCTAATTCATCTGAACAAGAGGTAATAAACTATGGATGAATTAATTATTTCTAATAAAACTGACATAGTGAATATCGCAGACGCAATTCGTTCTCAAACAGGCGAAACAGAACAAATGCCAATCACCGATATTCCTATGAAAATTAAAACACTTTCATCTATTGGCTCTTCGCTCGAACCAAAAGAAGATGATATTCCGAAGGTTTTTTTCACAGGTGAATTACCTACAACCAAAGACAATGTGTTAGCAGAATTAACATACATCTCAAAAACTTTAACTTTTCATTCATATGTCAAAATTAAATGTCAAGGCACCTCTTCAATGAAATATCCAAAAAAGAACTTTACTGTTGCTTTATATGAAGATGAGGCAAGAGAAACTAAAAAGAAAGTTGCTTTTAAAAATTGGGGAGAGCAAAATAAATTTTGCTTAAAAGCAAATTGGATAGATATTTCTCACGCAAGAAATGTAGTATCTGCTCGTTTGTGGGGTGACGTTGTAAAAACTCGCCCTAATTATGAAGAGCTTCCAGAACTTTTAAGAAATAGCCCCAACCAGGGTGCTATTGATGGTTTCGCTATTAAAGTTTTTTATAATGGCGTTTATCAAGGAAGATACACCTGGAATATTCCAAAAGATGCTTGGATGTTTAACATGGATGACGAGTTAGATAATCATTGCGTGCTCTGTGGTGAGAACTATGACAGCGGATGTTTCAGAGCATTAGCAAAAATTGATGAAAGTGACTGGTCTGATGAAATTCATGACACTTGTCCAGAATCTATTAAGACTCGTTGGAATGAAGTTATTAACTTTGTTATGAATAGTACAGATGAAGAGTTTAAATCTAATATATCTAATTATTTTGATTTTCCAAGCTTAATTGACTATCATTTATTTGGTCTTGCGGTTTGCGGTTCTGACTCCTATGGTAAGAATCAGATATATATGACCTATGATGGAACTAAATGGATTGCTTCAATGTATGATTTAGATACCACCTGGGGTATGTATTGGAACGGCGAAACCCTTGTTTCTGCTGATTACGCTCGAACTAAATTTGAAGATTATGTAAATGGTAGATTGGGCAATCTATTATATTCACGTATAGAACAAAATTTTGCTACTGAACTAACTACTAGATGGTCAGAATTAAAATCTGGCCCATTATCACTAATTAATATTATTAATCGTTTCGAGCGATTTATGGATATTGTACCAAGCGAGTTGATTAAAGAAGATTATGCATCTACGACCGCAAATGGTGCTTTTACAGGCATCCCATCGGTTGCTAAAAACAATTTACAACAAATCCGCAATTTCGCAGTAGCTCGGCAGGCTTGGACTGATAATTATATTGTTAACTTATCAATCATCCCTATTCCTTGCACAGGCTTATCATTAAATGTTTCTACTTTAACATTTACAGGAAAAGGTACTCAAACCTTAATAGCAACTCCTGAACCAAATGACACAACTGATACAATCTTCTGGAATAGCAGCAACAATAATATTATTACCGTAGATAACGGAGTGGTAACTGCGGTCGGCAATGGTGAATCAACAATTACCGCGACTTGTGGCAGTTTCAGCGCAACTTGCGCAGTATCTGTATCCGGTATTGAAGATGTTACTGATCCCGATAATCCGAACTTAGTCTATAAATTACCGCAAGCAACCACATTTGACGGCACAAACTATATTGATATAGATTATTCACCTCTCGCAACTGATAGTCCCTTTACTATTTTAATAGACTGGACGCATACCGGTGAAAGTGAATTTGTCGGAAGTAGATATGTAGTTATGCACTGTATGACCGAATCCAATCCTTACCCCGGTTTGATTTTACAATACGCTCCCGCAGGTATAGTATCCGAAGCAAGACAAACTGCAAACATATCATCTAACTCTACAAGCGCTTTGATTGATAATGCCGACCTTCATAATGTGAGAGTTGTTTATCGAAAGGCTGCCGATGGTACAATGACAATATCCAGGTGTTATAATAACAATGGACAAATTCATACCAATAGTAAAGATATAGGTTATATTGCGGTTCCAGAATCTATTAGACTTGGATGTTATCGATCTAATACTAATGGAACAGGTAGATTTGCTAAGGGCGTTATGAATGATTGTTTAGTTTATAATACTGCTTTAAGTGATGAGCAAATTCAAGAATTTTTAATTCATTAATATGGGTATAAAATCAATACCTGTCAAAATATGTGAATGGTATATGGTATAGTGTTGATTTGACTATACCGAAACAAAATTTTAATAAAATAATAATTCAAGGAGGAATACAATAATGGCAAATCCTTCAATCTATGCTGCATTTGAAAGAATGTGGCAGCATATTGTACTTGCTCTCGGTGGTAAGGCAGATAAAACAGACATAGCACAGTCTGATATGAGTCAGAATGATGAGAGTGCACCGGACTATGTGAAGAATAGAACTCACTGGGTCGAAGAGAATGCCCATGCGACAATATATGCTAATAATGCATTGGTAATTGATGAAGATGAGTATATTGGTCTCGATCTACCCGAACCTTTTGTTGTAGGACAAGAATACGTTATTACTATTAATGGTACAACTTACAATTTAACAGTTCGCGCCCATTCCTATTGGGACGCCTTTATGATAGGTAGCGACCAGTGGTGTGGGGTTGCGTCTGAAAATAGTGACGGTATTGACTCAGATGTTCCTTTTGGTGCGGT
>JAFOBC010000276.1 GCA_017382015.1 Clostridia bacterium | reverse complement strand
GCCGTCGCTGCCGGGCAGAATTTCGCCCGCAAGTGCAGGCGAAGCAATCGCAAAAGCGGTATTGAGTATAGTGAAGGGAATGGTGGGGGAGAATGGATAAACTGCGTATCGGCTTTGCAATGTGCGGTTCGTTCTGCACATTTGACAAAGTTATGGCTGTTATGCAGGAGCTTGTTAACAGAGATATGGAGGTAACTCCGATTATGTCAAATATGGCGTATTCGACAGATACGCGCTTTGGCAAAGCTGAGGAAATCAACAAGCGTATTGAAAGCATATGCGGCAAAGAGATTATCCATACCATAGAAAAGGCAGAGCCGATCGGCCCTGCAAAAATGTTTGACGTGCTGCTTGTTGAGCCGTGTACGGGTAACACGCTTGCAAAGCTTGCAAGCGGAATTACGGATACGGCTGTTACAATGGCTTGTAAATCGCATCTTCGTAATTCCAGACCCGTTGTGCTGGCTGTCTCGACAAACGATGCGCTTGGCAATTCGGCAAAAAATATCGGTCAGCTTATGAACTATCGAAACGTTTATTTTGTGCCGTTGCGTCAGGATGATTGCAAGATGAAACCGCGGTCAGTCGTGGCGGATTTTTCGCTGACGGTAAGGACTCTTGAGGCGGCGATAGAATCGCGTCAGATTCAGCCTATGATAATGTGAACGCAAAAACAAAAACAGCGTTGTGCCATGCACAACGCTGTTTGTTTGTGTAGCCGATTATTCGTCGTCTTCGAGACCGACAAGCCAATTGATGCTCACACCGAGAACCTTCGCAATTGCAACAAGCTCAAAATCGGTAACGTAGCGAAGCTGACCCTCAAGCTTTGAAAGACCGGAAGCGTTGAGATCGATTCCGTTAATCTGAAGCTGAGTGAGCAGATCTTTCTGCTTAAGTCCGATTGCCTTGCGGTGCTGTTCGATTCGTGCTCCGACGATGTTACGGTCGCCGAGCGATTGCTTTCTTACTCTCATGTTGTAACCTCCTGGAAGAATGCAATAACAAACTGTATATATTGTCGCGCGGAAACTTATCCGCGAGTTATCAACCACTACGATTATAGCACTATGTCTTAAAAAGGTCAATTGCTTTAAAAGCAAAATTTTTATACGCAAAATAAAATTGTAGGCAACTGGAACTTGTTAACTATACTAAAAGTATATATGGCGCAAAATATGCAAAGGTTTCAAATTAATGTTGTATTATTATTAATTTATGTTATAATTACTGTGAATATATGCCGCATAAGTGTTGCGGTGGTCAATATTTAGCAAGAGGTGAAAAGAATGTCTTTCAAGCGTGATGGTGAGCGCGGCAGAAATCTGACAGTATTGATGGATTTTTACGAGCTGACGATGGCTAAGGGCTACTTTAACAACGGTATGGGCGATACGGTTGCGGTGTTTGATATGTTTTTCCGCCGTGTGCCCGACGGTGGCGGCTTTGCCATAATGGCAGGCGTGCAGCAGCTCATCGAGTACCTAGAGTCACTTGTTTTTACGGAAAAAGATCTCGAAACGCTCCGCAAAAAAGGCTTTGATGAGAATTTTCTCGATTATCTGAGGAACTTTAAGTTCACTTGTGACGTGTGGGCGGTGCCTGAGGGCACACCTATTTTTCCAGGTGAGCCGATTATAACAGTAAAAGGCCCTGTTATCGAAGCGCAGCTGATTGAAACAATGGTACTGCTTTGTATCAACCACCAGAGCCTTATTGCCACCAAGGCAAACCGCATTGTCCGCGCGGCTGACGGAAGAGCCGTAATGGAGTTCGGTTCAAGGCGTGCTCAGGGCTTTGACGGTGCAATCTACGGTGCGAGAGCTGCATACATCGGCGGATGTGTCGGCACTGCCTGCGCAATGAGTGAGCGTGATTTCGGTATTCCCGCACTAGGTACGATGGCGCACAGCTGGGTACAGATGTTTGATACTGAGCTGGAGGCTTTCTGCACATATGCAAAAGAATATCCCGACAACTGTACG
>JAFOBC010000275.1 GCA_017382015.1 Clostridia bacterium | reverse complement strand
ACAGAATTCTCGATAAGCTTATCGGATGGGATTTCAACTGGTCCTGCACAAGAGGTGCAAACAACGGCCTTTATCCGAGATTTGAGGAAAAGGAGATTGAGGTTTTACCCGACGGCTCAAGAAGAGTCCTCAACAGTGTCGGTGTTATCGAACGCATAAAACCCGGTATAACCTCAATCCCTTCGGAGGATGATTACACTCTCAAGGACAGAGAGGCGTTTGAAACTCTCTATAAGCCCAAAATGCAGTATTCTCCCGAGAGAGTTGATTTTGAATACTTCAGAAATTTCAACGAAACAAGAGATAAGGAACGCCCCATCGGCTTAAATCTCGGAAGTGTTTTAGGTAATATCCGTGACATGACATCGGTTGTCGGCATGAGTTACCTTATGTATGACGAGGATGAGGATTTGTTTGCGGATATCATTGATACTTATGCGGAAATGCAGTATCAATGCGCAAAGGCAATCCTTGAAACGGGAGCAAAATTTGATTTTGCCCATTATTGGGAGGATATCTGCTTCAAAAACGGACCTCTGCTCTCGCCCGAAATTTTTGATGAGCTCTGTGCGAAACACTATAAAAAGCGTAACGATTTATGCCATGAATACGGCATTGACATTATTTCACTTGACTGCGACGGTGTTACGGAAAAACTGCTGCCCACATGGTTTGAAAACGGCGTAAATACAATGTTCCCCATTGAAATCGGAGTATGGGGCGACCAGTTTGAGCCTGCAAGAAAGAAATACGGCAAGGGAATGCTCGGTGTCGGCGGCATGGATAAAACCGCTCTGCGCAAGGATAAGGCGGCGGTTGATGCCGAAATTGAAAGAATAAAACGTCTTGCGACAATGGGCGGATTCATTCCCTGCCCCGACCACAGACTTATGCCCGGCACAAAATTTGAACTTGTGCAGTATTATGCGGAAGAAATAAAGAAGATTAAAATTTAATTTGAAAAAACTTAAACGGAAGGAGCGGGTGCATGAATAACTTTGTTTTTCAGAAAACGGCAGTATACGAAAATATATATAATGCCGATTTGACTTTATCTCATCTGAACACGAATGATCTGGTCGATATAAGCGTTGTTGTTGACGGCAGCGGTATTCACCGAATTCTGAACGAAGCCGATGAATGCCATATCGGCGATATGTATATTCTCGGCAGCGGTATACCCCACGGATATTTTGCCAAAAGCGATGCCGAAAAACCGACCGTCTGTACCATTGCTTTCAATCCTTCCTCCCTATTCGACGGTGAATTGTCAAACCCCGAAAGCGGCCGTTTTTGCTGCGGCGTGTTCAGAGATAAAGTTCCTGTTTCTTATGCCTTGCTAAATTCAAAAGCAATGAATGAATTCAAAAAAACATATAATTCTGTTGCGAAAGAAAGTGAACTTCAGAAGCTTGAATGGCAAGAATCCGTCAAATCATATATCAAGCTGTTTCTGATTGGTCTCAGCAGATATATTGATATGGCGGATACGGTCAGAACCGAGCACCCTAAAGAGTGGATAACGGTTTCTGCGGCAATGAGAGAAATTCTCGAAAGGTGCAGTGACAGCGATATGACCCTTGAATCCATTGCTTCAACGCTGTTTGTAAGCAAATCACACCTGAGCAGGATTTTTCAAAAGGTAACGGGCGAATCATTTGCCGATTATGTGAGAAACATAAGAATCAGCCTTGCCTGCAATCTCCTGAAAAAAACAAGCCTTACAAACGAAGAAATAGTCGGCCGGTGTGGTCTTAAAGATGTTCCGTCATTTTATAAAATTTTCAAAGCATCTATGGGCATGACCCCTTATCAATACAGAATGTCACAACAAACATATAAAGGAGAAACCGTTATGAGTATTTATCTTGAAATATCCGAAAATCTTCAGAGAGGAAAGGCAAAAATAGTTAAAGAGCTTGTCCAGAATGCGATTGATGGCGGACTTCCCGCAGCGCAGATTCTCAATGAAGGCTTGATTTCAGGCATGAATATAATCGGTGAAAAATTCAAGAACAATGAGGTTTATGTTCCCGAAGTTCTTGTTGCCGCAAGAGCGATGAATATGGGTATGCAGGTGCTCAAACCTTTGCTGATTGAGGATGGCGTTCAGTCAACAGGCAAGGTTTGCATCGGCACCGTTCAGGGCGATTTGCACGATATCGGCAAAAACCTTGTTAAGATGATGATGGAAGGCAAGGGCCTTGAGGTTGTTGACCTTGGAACAGATGTTTCACCCGAAACCTTTGTAAATACTGCCATTGAGCAGGAATGTCATATTATCTGCTGTTCCGCCCTTCTCACAACAACAATGGAAGTTATGGCTGATGTTGTTAAGCACGCAGAAAATGCAGGAATCAGAGATAAGGTTAAAATTATGGTAGGCGGTGCACCCGTTACTGAAGAATTCTGCAATCAGATTGGTGCGGACAAATACACATCCGATGCCGCAAGTGCAGCTGATGCTGCCGTTGAGCTTTGCAGATGATATGAATATAGAAAAATATCTGAGTAATCCCGAAATCTTTCAGTATAAGCTGATTGAAACAAACGAAATTCCGTTTTCACAGGCAGTTATTGATATGTGCAAGGCAAACAGATGCGGAAAATACGGCACTTGCTGGACATGCCCGCCAGGCGTAGGCAATCTTGATGAGCTTGAGAGCAAAATCAAAAGCTATAAAACTGCCTGCGTTTTCACCTGCAAATATGACCTTGAGGACAGCTTTGACTTTGAGGGTATGATTGAGGGTCAGAAAAGTGCAAAACGGGTTTTGCAGAATATAATTGAACAACTCCAAGCAGACGGTGAAAAATTTATGGCGCTCGGATGTGAGGGCTGCGGACTCTGCGAAAAATGCACCTATCCCGATGCTCCGTGCCGTTTCCCCGAAAAGGCTGTGCCGTCGGTTGAAGCCTGCGGAATCAATGTTGTTGAGCTT
>JAFOBC010000274.1 GCA_017382015.1 Clostridia bacterium | reverse complement strand
TTCTACTGTAAACTCAAGCTTTGCATCATCTGCAAAATAGGGCTTTACATCGGTAAGGTAGCGTGCGTCGGTGTATTTGAAGCTGTCAGGCTCCCACGGAGTTTCGACAAGCCACTCATAACCGAAGAATCGCTCTGTAATAACGTCGTAAGGCTTGATAAGCACTCTGCCTTGAGCATCAGCCTCAACAACAATATACTGTGCTGCATTCTTCTCGTTAGGAGGAACAGTGCCGTAAACCTTATCAAACTCATCAAGCTCAAAATACTTAAAGCTGCCAGTACCGACACAGGTGAAATGCTGCTGATGGATTGAACGAGGGTCATTGACGGGTGCGTGTGAGTGACCCGAGAAATCAATAATCTGCGGATAGTTCATAAGGATATCGGTTATCTCATCTTCGCCCCAATATACGTTGCCGTAAACCGTGCCCTGAATATGCGGATGCTGGAAGAAGAAAATCGGCTTGAACGGATCATCCTTAGCAGCTATATCAAGCTCTTTTTTAATCCACTCGCGCTTCTCGTCGCTGAATTTACAGCCGCGTGTTGTGGTGACGCTGATGAAATGGAAGCCGTTTATGACTATGTGGTTATCAGGCTCAAGACCCATAATCTGCTTGAGTCTTTCGATAGCAACAGGCTCACCACCATCACGGAAATACTCGTGGCTTGCCATTGTAAGCATCCATTTTGTTTCAGGTTTGACACAACTGTCGAGAGTTTTTCTGAAATCCTCAAACTGATCGTCAGTGCCACCATCAGCAAAATCGCCGACAACATAGAGCGCATCGAGCTTATCATAGGGTTGACTTGCCGCATACTCGTATGCCAGAGCAAGACCTTTTTCGTAATTTTTGAGCCTCGAGGGATCTTCTCTGTTATAGTGAATATCACTTGAAGCAACAAATCTGAGTACAGGTTTAAAATCGCGCATAATTACACACTCCTGATTGATTTTTCTTCGTCAATTTTACCACATATTCGCATAAAAGGTCAACACATAGAACAAATTTTGGCACTTAGCTCCTAATATTCTTGACAAGCATAATACGGCGGTAATATAATACTTTATTATATTATTCGGCGACTCAAAGCCGCTGCGAAAGGATGTACACACAATGAAGAAAACCCGCAGATTTTCAGCACTTGTAATGGCGCTTGTGATGCTGTTTACATGTGCAATGTCATTCACAGCAAACGCCCAGGACACAACTGACGTTATCTGGAACAGCTACTACGCTGCATCAACAGAGCAGATTGAAGCAGCCGTTATGCTAACACCCGGCAGCAACGAAAGTGAAAGATACGTTTCTTGGTACAGCGAATCCGCTACAGGCACAGTTGTGCTTCTCGATGCGCTCGGACGTGAAATCGACACGTTTGAAGCAACAGCTAAGGCTACACCCCAGGGTGACTACCGCCTCGGTGCAGTTATCAGCGGTCTCAAAGGCCCGGGTGTATACGCATACTACTGCAAATCCGGCAATTGGCAGAGCACAACCTACACATTCACGGTTGATGGTGACACATCTTTCACCGCTATGTATATGACCGATATACACGTATCCGGCGACAAATTTGAAGAAAACAGCATACGCGACACAGCAGGCAAGCTGAACAACACGATTGAAGCAGGTCTCTCAAAGGCACTTTTAAATGGAAAAAGCGTTGACCTTATCCTCTCTGCAGGCGATCAGGCTTCCGACGGCTTACGTGAGGAATACATAGGCGTATGTGCAAACGAATACACAAAGTCAATCCCCTTCGCAACAGTTGTAGGCAACCACGACCGCAAGAGCGTTGACTACCGCTACTTCACATTCCAGCCCAACACAGCGGATATGCACCTCAAATCATACGTAGGTACAGATTACTGGTTTGTTAAGGGCGACGTACTCTTCTTTATGATTGACAGCAACAACACAAGTATGGCTGACCACCGCCGATTTGTTAAGGAAGCTGTTGAAGCTAACCCCGACGTCAAGTGGAGAGTTGCAGTATTCCACCACGACCTTTACAGCGGCAGAATCCCCAGCCGCGAGAGCGAAAACCAGTTCCTCCGCCTTATGTGGGCACCTATCGCTGATGAATTCGGCTTCGACCTATGCCTTCTCGGCCACAGCCACTACTACACAATATCCAACGTAATGTACAACAACAAGACCGTTACGGCAACAGAAAACGGCGGCACTGTTACAAATGCGGAAGGTACAATCTATATGGTATCCGGCTCGATAAACAACCCCCGCAACAGCGAAGAGGTTGAACTGAGCGAAAATATCGGACACGCACACCTTACAGAAGACAGAATTTACAACCTTATCGACTTCAGCGAAGATTCAATAGAAATCAAATCCTACACAGTTGAAAGCGGCGAAGAAATCGGCAGCATCACAATTGAAAAGACCACCAACGAAGGCGGACACACATACAAAACTCCTGCCAAGTGGTACTACCCTCTCATCGATGTTATCAGCTTCATTGCAGGCTTTATCAACAACATCGGCAGATACTACGACAACACTCAGCTCGGCTTTGATATTCCCCTCTTTGAAGGTATTTTCGGTTAATAAACAGCTATGAAAAAACAACTTAAATTCAACGCAGACGGCAGATTCAGAATCCTCTGCTTCGGTGACTTGCACGAAGAAAACGAATTCAAAACAGAAAACGATTACGCAAGGTTCAACGATATGCAGGCACTTATGAAAGCTGCTGTAGAAAAGTTCAAGCCAGACCTCGCAGTATTTATGGGCGACACCTACTGCAGTAACGATGACCCTCACGGTATGATTGCAAAAATCGTAAAGCCGCTTACCGACGCAGGTATTCCGTTTGCGGCGGTGCTCGGCAACCACGAGCACGACCGCGACGAAGGCCCCATAGTAGATGCCTACCTGACAAACCCTGATTCCCTCTGCTTCAACGATGACCCGAACATTACGGGTAATATGAACTACAACCTCACCATTCAGGCAAGCGACAGCGACAAAACAGTTGCAAACCTCTGGTTTATCGACTCAAACAACCTTTGTATGTCCGCAAACGTATCAATATACGATTGGGTACACAAAGACCAGATTGAATGGTATGAACGCAAGGCAGCTGAGCTCAGAGAGCAAAATGGCGGCATGCCTGTGCCTGCGGTACTTTTCCAACACATCCCCGTCTGGGAGGAAAGCCTGGCGCTCAGAGAGGCTAAGCCGTGGGAGCTGTATCAATCCGTCAAGGGTCACGCATTCAGAAGCGATAAACGCTATGTCGGCAACGAAAAAGTTATCGCAGGCTACGTCGGCGAAGACCCTTGCGTACCTCAGTATCACGAGGGTCAATTTGAAAGCTGGAAAAAGACCGGCGACGTAGTTGCCGCATTTTTCGGACACGATCACCTCAACGACTTCACCTGTATGATTGACGGAATTATGATGGGTCAGTGCAAAACGGCAGGTTTCCGCTGTTACACAGACGGTTGCCAGAGCAGTGTGAGAATAGTTGATATATTTGAAAACAACCCCAGAAATGTAAGAACAAAGGTTGTAAAATTCAAAGATTTCGGGCTTAAATGCACTTGTTTAGGGCCAATCAAGCGAAACGTTAACGACAAACAGAGCATTGCACTTACCGTTGCTTCCAGAGTTGCAATGGGAGCGGCGGCTGTAGGCACATTTGCAGTTGCGGCAACAAAACTGATAGGTAAAAACAAATAAAAAAGCAAGTACCTGAAGCGCTGTGCTTCAGGTACTTATTTTTTATTGGGGCACTGAAATAATTCTAAAAAAGAGCTGTGAACAAGTCACAGCTCCTGATGAATGAGAAATCAGTATTTGATGTTAGAGTAGGTTGTGTTATTTACTGCAGCACCGTCACCTGATACGGTGATAAGCACAGAAACTGCAAGCATTGCATCAAAATCGTAGGAATACTTCATATCGGTAATTTTGCCATCCTTGACAGTAACCGTAACTTTAATGTTTGAATAGTTGATGTCTGTATCCTTAACTTTGATTGCAGTTGTATACTCAGCTATGCTTGATTCAACCTCTTCCTGAGTTACAAAATCGTTTGTAAATCTTGCAAACGGAGTTGCATTTGTTCTCTTGGGATCACTTACCTTTGCAAGTGTAAATGTATAAACGCCGTTTGAAGCTGTAAACGAGCCGAGGTCGCTCTCGGTAAGAGACGTTGCCTTAATCTTGTAGTTGCCGTTTATATCATCCTTCGGTATTTTACCCTGGGTAGTACCCATGCCGAGGAAACTGCCGATTACGGAATCGATGCTTGAATTTTCATCAATAGCCTTGATAATAGCATTAATGGGGTCTGTTGCACCGCCGATATTAATAGCTCTCGTATAAGAAGCTTTTCTGACAAGGTCATATGTACCGCTCTTTGCAATTTTAGCCGTTTCTGCATTGAGGAACTTAGCGAACTCTGCCTTTGTCATCGGCTTTGCAGAAACATTCGCTGTTGTTTCAGCCGTTACTTTTTCAACGCGGGTTGTTTCGGGGCGGATTGTTTCGGGCTGATTCGTTGCAGCTTCGGTTTGCGTTGCGTCAACAGTAGTTATGTCAACATCGGCATCGACATCAGCATCAGCATCGGCATTAACGTCAGCATCAACGCCACCGTCTGCGGTTGCAGTTTCTTCAGTAACAGCCTGTGTTGCATCGTCGGATATTCCGGCTTCAGTTGTGGTTGTGGTTTCGGGCTCAGTTACGGTATCCGGCTCTTCCTTACCGCCGCAGGCCGCAAGAGAGAAAGCGAGGACAAGCGCCATAAATAAAGCTAAAAACTTTTTCATAGTATTAATCCTTTTCAATTAATATAATCAGCAAATTGCCTCCGCATCTTAATAGACACGGAGGCAAATCGTCAGTTAGCTTATCTCAAGAGCAAATTAATATGCGATGTTTGAGAATGTTGCGTTAGTTGTAGCAGCACCTGTACCGTTGATTTTGATACCAGCCTTAAGAGTAAGCTGTGCATCAAAAGCATAGGAATAGGAGATAGATGTGATCTTGCCGTTTGCAACAGCAACAGTAACCTTGATGTTCTTGTAGTTAACAGTTGTGCTGTCTACCTTGATTGCTGTTGTGAAGCC
The DNA here is from genome assembly GCA_017382015.1 of Clostridia bacterium. GTDB lineage: Bacteria > Bacillota > Clostridia > Oscillospirales > Acutalibacteraceae > UBA8612. The sequence continues at coordinate 7,734 of JAFOBC010000274.1, read as the reverse complement.
TGCGATACCCTCAACAACCTCTTCGTGTGTGATGAAGTCGTTTGTGAATCTGGAGATGGGCGTTGCATTTGTCTTCTTGGGGTTAGTTGCGTTAGCAAGTGTGAATGTGTATGTGCCGTTGGAAGCCTTGAAAGAGCCAAGATCGCCAGCCTGGAGAGCTGCAGCCTTTACCTTGTAATCGCTGTCAACATCATCCTTGGGAAGTGTGCCCTTCTTTGTGCCGATACCGAGGAAATCACCAACAACTGTGTCGAGGTTGGAGTTCTCATCGATAGCGCTGATGATGCCGTTAAGGATGCCTGTTGCACCGCCGACATCGATGGGGCTTGTGTATGAACAAACTCTGTTGTAGGAGTACTTGCCTGCCTTTGCAATCTTTGCTGTTTCAGCATTGAAGAATGATGCAAACTCAGCAGCTGTCATTGTTGCGCTGGGAGCTGCGGGAGTTGTGGAAGCTGCGGGAGCTTTTGTAGTTGAAGCAGCAGTTGTCTTATCGCCTGTAGCTGCTGTTGTGCCGGCTGCAACTGTTGTTTCGCCTGCAACTGTTGTTTCGTCAGCTGCAGCAGCTGTTGTTTCGCCTGCAACTGTTGTTTCATCTGTTGCAGCAGCTGTTGTGCCGTCTTCTGTTGCTGCTGTTGTGCCGTCTTCTGTTGCTGCTGTTGTAGCTTCTTCGCCTGCAGCCTCTGTTACTTCGGGAGCTGTTGTTTCTTCGGGTGTTTCATTGCCGCCGCAAGCTGCAAGAGAGAATACAAGTGCGAGGGCCATGAGGAGAGCCAAAAACTTTTTCATGATGTTTTTTCCTTTCTGAACTTGTTGTTGAGGTAGACTTTATGTCTCCTGATACACTATACCAAATAACACTACGGTTAGTCAACCATAAATTTATACTATTTTTATATTTAAGACAAACCTTTTACATAAAACGACAAAGCAACACAGGCAAAAACACCGCAGGCAAGCTGTTCATAACCTTGATTTTTGTTATATTCAGCATATTGAGCGCTATTGCAATAATAAGCAACGAGCCGACACAAGTCATTTCAGCAACGGTGTAATCATTAAGAAACGGCGCAACAACACCTGCAAGCAGAGTAATTGAACCTTGATAAAGGAATATAGGTATACTGCTGATCAGAACGCCGTAACCCATTGTTGAAGCCATTACGATTGACGAAACACCGTCGATAACCGATTTTGTTGCAAGCGTGCTGTAATCGCCAGATATACCGCTGTCAAGCGAACCGACAATAGCCATTGCACCGACACAGAAAAGCAGAGTTGCCGCAACAAACCCCTGCGCAAAATCAGACTTACCGTCAGATTTCCGACTAAGCTTCGTCTCAATTTTTTTAGCAAAATTATTAAGATGCTTATCAAGATCAACAGCGCTGCCGAAAATTGTGCCAACTGCCATTGAGATAACCGTAACAAGGGCATTCTGCCCCTCAAGGCAACCGTCGATACCTATATAAAGAACACACAGACCAAGACCCTTCATAACAGCATCGCTGACGCGTTCGGGCAAACCTTTTTTCAGAAGCAGACCCAGAGCACCGCCTGCAACAACAAGCGCAACGTTTATGAATGAGCCTGTAAGTGAGAGAATTTTTTCCAAGAGAAAGCACCTCCAAAACGATGGTATTATATCATTAAAAGAATAGAGGCACAAGCACAAAAGCCAAATCTTTGCATAAAATATCGCGGGAGGTTTTTGTAATGCTTGTAACCAAAGAGTTTAACCGCAGCAACGCCCTGCGCTACGCCAGACGTTGGGCGCTTGACCGCAATCCCCTTTTCTTCAGCTTCAACGGAATCGGTGGTGACTGCACCAACTTTGCTTCGCAGTGTATTTTCGCCGGAGGCTGTGTTATGAACTATACGCCGAATTTTGGCTGGTATTATATTTCTTCAAACGACAGAACCCCATCGTGGAGCGGTGTCGAATTTTTCTATGACTTTATGGTAAACAACAAAAATCAGGGGCCGTTTGCACGAGAGGTGCAAGAGGATGAGATTGAACCGGCTGACATAATTCAGCTCGGCGATGAAAACGGCAAGTTTTATCACACGCTGATAGTAACAAAAAAAGATGAAAGCGGCGAGATACTGATTGCCGCTCACTCTGACGATCACCTCGACAGACCGCTGAGCGAATATGACTATGCACAGATAAGATATCTCCATATAGATGGCATAAGATTTGAAACACAGATACGCGATGCGTGCTTTGAAACACTTATTGACGGAGGCATTGAACCGTTCGAATAAAAATAATCGTGAAAACCTTGCGAATGCACTTGAAAATGAAATAAATATATTATAGAATGTATAAAATTACAATTAGAATAGGTTAATGTGTCTTCAGACGAAAATTCTGCATTATCGTTCAGCTTTTATCCGGATTTGTCTTTTCGCAAAAAAATGGCAGCAAAAGTCAATTATGCTGCCACTTACATATGATTCTTGTGCACTTTATCCCTTTAACATTGCCTCAAGCTCGATAAGCTCCTTGATGTACTCGCTTGTTTTGCGCAGGTACGACGCCGATTCGGCATCAGTAAGCAGATACCTGCCGGCACGCCTTACGGCACGCACAAAGCGGCGGTCAAGCCTTGCACGCTGTGCACAAAGCGGACAAGCGGCAGTTGCACGGGGGTCGTAAATAACGCGAACTTTCTCATTGCCGTTTTCATCCGTAGCAACAAGCGGAAAAAGCGGATATATCCTGCAGGCAAGCGGTCTTTTATCGCGCTCGCATCTGCCGGTGCATTTGAGCAGCGGCACTTCGCCGTCAGTTATGTCAAAACCTTCCGCCCCTTTCAGAAGCTCCTTTTCATAAGGAAAAAGCTCCATACTGTCGCCGCAGGCATCGGTACAGCAAACAGCATCGCAAACAAGTCCGCAATCCGTCCTGCCCAGCGGAGTAGATTTTTCGAGCAGAGCATAAGCTTCTCTGAGCGCTTTGTTATCAATTTTCACAGCATCATCACTCCTATCGTCAGTAATGATTTTAAAATCATTTAAAATAAAAGTCAATACAATTCACCTTAGAGTGACGAGAGCAATCCGAACTATGCCTGAAATCGATTCTTTTCAACGCTTTTCGGCGTTTCGGGATTGAAAGGCGTCAGCCTTCCTGCTCCCTCAAGCGCCAAAAATCATTTTAAAATCTTCAGCTTTCAGGTCGGAGATTTTTTATCGTGAGGATTTTTGGCTTATCAAGGCACAAAACGGAGCAAATCCTTGACGGATTTGCGAGTATTTTAACAAAGATAAGACGGAAATCATCCGATAAAAAACACAGTTCGGATTACTTCCGCCACTCTAACCCAAGGAGGACAAGATGAAAACTATTAAACTTCGCACAACACTCAACAGATTCTGCACGTTCTTCAAAAAAGACGACCCTGCAGTGCCGGCAGAGCTTTTCACAGCCGAGTCGGTAAAGCCCGACCTTTCTTCCGTATGCATTCCCCTGCCCTCACGCAAGAAGGATTACACCTGCTACGCAGTTAACGCTGACGGCACAATGTGGCTCGGCTCAAACGGCGGCGTAACACGCTGGTGTCCTGCTGAAGCAGAGGATGAAGATAAGGCAATGCACTTCACCGCTAACCGCTATCTGTATGACAACAACGTTATGTCAATAATCAGCGACGGTGACAAGGGCGCATGGGTACAGACCGAGACAGGTGTTGTACATATCGAAATGAAGCCCGTATCTCCCCGCGAGAAAGCAGAAATGCTCCTTCAGGAGTCAATTGACATAGTAAACAGAAGAGGTATGATGTCTCAGAAACGCCTCAAGGAAGGCAGAGATTTCAGCACAAAGGTTTCCTACGGTCATTCTGATAACGACGGCGGTTTCTCATCCTGGTTCTCAGTAGGCACACTTTTCCGCTACGCTACGCTCAGAAGAGAGCTTGGCGAAAACGCTCCCGAAACAATTGCGGCACGCGACCTTGCAATCAGAACCTGCGAAGCCTGCCTGCTTCTGCTCCATATCTCCAAGAGGGGCAACGGATTCCCTGCAAGAAGCTATCTTGCTCACGATGAACCCGTACCGGATGACGGACTTTTCTACAGAATCAGCGGCAACAAGGCTACCTGCATAGAAACTTCTTTCTCCAAGAAAAAAGGCATTGCAGGCCTTGAGATTGATGCATCCGCACCGATTCCCGAAAGACTGCGCCACCTCTTCACAGACGAAGGTTACACCGAAGAAGGTATGATTTATAAAGGCGACACCAGCAGTGACGAAGTAACCGCACACTTTATGCAGATGCTCTTCTCACATATGTTCCTCGCAGATACAGACCCCGAACTTGATGCACTTGTCAAGCAGTCTGCAACAGCACTTATGACACACATTGTTGAGGGCGGCTATCAGCTTGTAGAATGTGACGGCAAGCCTACAACCTGGGCAAAGTGGAACCAAGACTATTTCAACACATTTATGGGTTGGACAGATGCCTGCCTCAACTCCGCAGAGCTTTTGGCTTACCTCAAGGTAACACACTACATCACGGGCGACCAGAAGTGGCAGGACGAGTATGACAAGCTCATCGGTATGGGCTATGCCGACCTGACACTCAAGCACTATGACAGAGCTTATCAGACCTCACTCTTTGAGGGCAACGATATTGCTGCAGAGCTTATGTACGGCGACAATATGCTCGCAGTTTCATCATTCTGGATGCTTGCAATCCTCGAAAAAGACGAAAAGCTTCTCGACATCTATTCACGTGCATTTGACACATGGAGAGGCACAGTATGCCGCGAGAACAACCCCGGCTACGAGTACCCCTTCGCACTCAGCGTAGGCTGTGAGGGTCTCGACCTTGAGCAGAACGCAAAGTGGTTTGAGCGATTCAACGTAAGCCGCCTTGCCGCAGGTATCACAATCGCCGCAAGACACGACGTTGCAAGAAAACACCGTTGGTGCTACGACTACGTCGAAACATCGTTCAAGCTTCAGCCCGATGAGCATTTCATTGCAAAATACGACCGTAACCCGTGGGAATTCAAGGACGAGGATTCAGGCGGAATCTACGTTGTTGAAAGCTGCTACGTTTACACATTCGCCTACTGGATAGGCACTTACTACGGATTTATCGAGGAATAAGGAGGAGAAGAAAATGGCAAAAGTACATCTTATCGGCAACGCACACCTTGACCCCATCTGGCTGTGGCGCTGGCAGGAGGGCTGCAACGAAGTTATGCAGACATTCCGCTCAGCACTTGACAGACTTAACGAATATGAAGATTTTGTTTTCACTTGCTCCTCTGCAGCATACTATCAGTGGGTCGAAGAGCTTGACCCCGATATGTTCAAGGAAATTCAGCAGAGGGTTGAAGAAGGTCGCTGGTGTATAGTCAACGGCTGGTGGATTCAGCCCGACTGCAATATGCCCAGCGGTGAAAGCTTTGCAAGACAGGCACTCTACAGCCAGCTTTACTACTATGAGAAGTTCGGCAAAATCTGCCAGACAGGTTACAACGTTGACTCTTTCGGTCACAACGTTATGCTGCCTCAGCTTCTTCGCCAGGGCGGTATGTGCGCATACGTTATGATGCGTCCCTCAAAGCAGGAAAACGGCGACATTCCCCAGAACGCTTTCTGGTGGGAAAGCCCCGACGGCTCACGCGTGCTTACATACCACATACCCGAAGGCTACGGCCACAGCGGCCCTGAGCACCTCAGAAACAAAATTGCAGAATACGCTGAATTTTCCGAAAACTCAGGCCACGGTATGATGCTCTTCTACGGTGTCGGCAACCACGGCGGCGGCCCCTCCAGAGCTGACATAGAAAGCCTTATGGAGGAAATGAAGAAAGAAGAATTCTGCGAGCTTGAATTCTCGAGTCCCGACGATTACTTCAGAGAGATGCTCATAACACCTCTCGATATACCCGTATGGACAGACGACCTTCAGCACCACGCAAGCGGCTGCTACTCTGCAACTTCACTTGTCAAGCAGCTCAACCGCAGATGCGAAAACCGCCTTGCTGCAGCAGAAAAGTTCAACACAATCGCCGCACTCACAGCAGGCGCGACACCTGCAACAAAAGAGTTTGCGGCAGCATGGAAGAACGTATGCTTCAACCAGTTCCATGATATCCTTTGCGGCTGCTCCATTATGGAAGCATATGAGGATGTCAAGGAAAGCAGCGGCTACGCTCTTGACGTAGCATCAAAGATATACAACACAGCACTTATCAAGATTGCAAGACAGATTGACACATGGGTAGACGGCGTATCTGACCCCGTTTGCACAGAGGTACGCAACCTCGGCGCACGCGACGATTTCCCCAGACCCATAGTTGTTTTCAATCCCCTTTCATTTGATATTGAGATGCCTGTACGCACTTATCATCCCAGTGAAAAGGTTACTGACAGCGAAGGTAACGATGTTCTCTTCCAGAATGTTCGTTCCTCACGCTCAAACGACAGCCACCTCGACACGCTGTTTATGGCAAAGGTGCCTGCAATGGGTTACAGCACATACTGGCTCTGCGGTGACGCTGATGCTGACGAGCCGACATCCGCACTCACCTGCAGCGACAGCGACGCAGTATACATGGAAAATGAGCTTGTACGCGTTGAGTTTGATAAGGCAAACGGCGGTATTTCCAAGCTCCTTGACAAAACAAGCGGCATTGACTACGCTGCAAACGGTGCGCTTGCAGTGCCCACAGTTATTGACGACCACAAGACAGACACATGGGCACACAACGTATTCAAATTCCACGATATCAAGGGCACAATGGACGTTGCATCCGTTGAGCTTGTTGAGCAGGGTCCACTTCGTGCAAGCGTACGAATCAAGTACACATTCAACACCTCAACTCTCACTCAGGAATTCTGCCTGACAGAGGGCAAAAAGGTAATCCGCGTTAAGTGCAAGGCTAACTGGAGCGAGCAGTTCACAATGCTCAAGCTTCCCTTTGATATCGGCGGCACAGACGAGATTTCAACCTATGAAATCCCCTGCGGCTATATCAAACGTCCCTGCAACGGTGAAGAAGAGCCGACACAGCAGTGGGCAGACATCACATCTACCATTGACGGCAAACGTGCAGGTCTTGCAGTTATCAACGACAGCAAGTACAGCTACGATTGCCCCGGCACAATGCTTCGCCTTACAGCAATAAGAAACGTTATCTTTGCTGACCACTACTCACCCAGACCCGCTGCTGACTTCAACTTCACAGATGAAGGTATGCAGAGATTTGAGTATGCAATCTTCCCGCACGAGGGTGAGGTTGAAAACACAGAGATTATGAAGCTCGCTGCAAAGTTCAACTGCAGACCCGTTACCGTATACGAAAGCTACCACAAGGGCACAGGCAGAGCACAGACAGACAGCTTCCTCAAGGTTACAGCTGACAACGTAATCGTTACAGCATTCAAATTCTGCGAAGACGGTTCAGGCGACGTTGTTATCAGATGCTTCGAATCCCAGGGCAAAAAGACACGCACATACATTATGTGCGATATGATTGATGCCGCATTTACCGTTGATTTCAAACCCCACGAAATCAAGACCTTCCGCATCAACGCAGACGGTGTTGCGGACGAAGTCAACTTCCTTGAAGGTATAGTAAAATAAAACCTGAATGAAGGTATCACAATGAAAATTTACACTTCCGCTCAGATGAAACAAATTGAGGCTTATGCCAACGTAAACGGCTACGCCTACCTCGATATGATGAGCCGTGCAGGTATCGCCT
>JAFOBC010000273.1 GCA_017382015.1 Clostridia bacterium | reverse complement strand
TTGAGCAGGCTGTTGAGGAATTCCTCGGGAAGCATTTCTGCCAACCAGCGAAGATCAATCTCCATATGGAGCATAATTGCGCCAAAGCGCACAAGCTCCGAAAGGTCAAATTCAACAGGGTCGCTGCCGAGCAGCTCCATAACAAGGCTTGTACCGCCGATTGCAGGTGAGTTCATAACTGCGTTGTCCACCTTGCCCTCTGTACCGTGATAGTAGAGGTATGTAGCCGTAAGCTGACCGCCGTGGCTCATGCCGTAGATATCAACTTTGTCGCTACCTGTGTATTCGAGCACTTCGTCAATAAAGCTGTCCAGATGTTCAACGTTGACAATCTGGCTTCTTCTCCAGTCTGTGTTGAAGATGAAAATCTGGTCTTCGGGTATGGTCAGGGAAAGATCTTCAATGAATTCACCTTCAGTCAAGGGCAGAAAGTCTCCGTTTTTCTCTTCGTTGATATACTTGACAGAAGCCTCGGACGGATACTGAGGATATGATGTGATGTTGTATTTTGATGTGCCGTCGGGTTTCATGGAGATGTTGTCGAGCAATTCTGCTGTAGCATCACGGAAACAGTCGACAAAAGGTTGCGTATCACCCTTTGAATAGTCGATTACGCTTGAGATGATGTCAATGAGGTTGGGTATTACCATCTCTGCAACGTCTTTGGGCTTGATTGCCCATACCTGCTCCTCTGTTTCAAGACCTCTGTCTCTGATAAGAGCAGGGCCGGAATAGCCTTGGATGAAAATAAGCGGATGACCGTCCCACTCAAAAGAGGGGGAGCTTTGCTCTTTGGCATTTATTGAAACGGCTGTCGAACAGAATATGATGACAGCACACATTAATATGCTGATGTACTTTTTCATTTTAACCTTCGCTCCTTAAACTCAGGCTGCTGTAAAATAGAATGCTTTTGTAAACGCGGGAGTCAAGATTTCGCCTTGACGTGCGTATGTTATTTCTATGCAGATATAATCGCTGTCGTCGATACCCTCGCAGGGGATTAAAAGCTCTTCACCGGGGGCTACAACGGCTCTGCGTTCGCAGTCAAACGTGCAGCCGTCAGCTTCAATGCTGCGGATTACAAGTGAATATTCAGCGGAAAGGTTGCGTACGAGCAATTCGTTACTCTCGCTGTTGAATCTGCCGGAAATCTCGTTTGTGAATTTCACGTACATTGCGTCAACGGGGCACTGTGCGATTTCAAACTGCGGGTAGTCGGGGCTAGTGTGTACGTCTGTAATCTCGTCAGTAAGCAAGAGCTTGAGCAGCAATGACATAGTGTAGCTGTCGTATGCTGCCTGACCGTGATACTGACCTCTTACAAACCAGGTGTGTTCGGGCAGATATGCGCAGGAAGCGTCAACGGTGCGGTCGGGCGATATGTGGTTGTGTGCGGCGTTGTTGCATACTGTGCCCTTGGCTGTGTAGCCGTCCTCAAACTGCTCGCCGTGTACGGCACAGTAAGCGCCTGACGTGCTTACCGTGTCGATTACAAAATCGGCGTCTATAGGTTCACCCGAGCCGAGGCGTGTGCCGTAGTTTGACATAATGCTGACGTTAACTCCGCTTTCGCGTGCCAGGCGAAGTCCCTCGCCGATGTTTGCCATACAGTCAAAGTGCATCTTGTCAGCTTTTTCAATAATGCCTGCGTTTTCTGTCGGGTTGAGATATTTTGCTTTGTAATCTTTGTATGTTTCAACGTCCATAAAGTCCCAGATGCTGCCGAAGCGCAGGGCGTGGGGCTGGAACACGTCGACAAAAACAACCTTGAGCAGGTCGTTGAGGAATCTGCCGGGGAGAATGTCGCCGAGAATTCTCAGGTCTGCTTCCGTGTGAAGCATTACTGCGAGAAAACGGCTGATTTCGTCCATGCTGAAGTTTGCAGCACCGTCGCCAAGCAAGCCTTTTACGATGCTTGTACCGCAGATTGCGGGCACATTGAGCACAACGTTATCAACTTCGTTTTCCGTGCCGTGGTAGTAGAGATAGGTTGCGGCGGTCTGACCGCCGTGGCTGAGTGCGTAGATATCAACCTTATCTTTGCCTGTGATGCGGAGCACTTCGCCGATGAACCAATCCAGACGTTCTGAGTTATCTATCTGTCCCATTCTCCAGTCGGAGTTGAATACAAAGAAGTATTCATCGGGTACGGTTTTGCGTATTTCGTCTGTGATTGCGACTTCGGGTATGTATGCTTCCTCGCCGTTAGCGACGAGTGAAGCGGCAGATGCCTCTTCGGCAAAGTGAGGATAGGTTGAGATGTTGTATTTTGATGAGCCGTCTGCAAGGCAGGCGAGCTTATCAAGCTTGTCGCTTGCAAGGTCGCCGAAGCCTGATGAAAGCAGAATGCTGTTGCCTGTAAGAGCAAAGATTGCAATGCCCATTACGATTGAGGGAACAGCGCTGAGTATTTTCTGAATGTTGAATTCCGAACCGGGGCCGAGAATTGTCTCTTCGGTATCAAGTCCTTTGTCTTTTATCAGCGGTGAGCCTGTGAAACCCTGAATGAAGATGACGGGGTCACCGTCCCACTCGGGTTCGCTCGAGCTTGCATAGGTGGGCACGGCGGCAATGCCGCAGAGCATGGCAAGGCAAAGAATTATACTGATGAGTTTTTTCATAAAAAAGCGCCTCCGTTTCGGAATTGTTGTGTTTATTCTGCGTTCTTTTTCTTGAGCGTTTTTGCAAGGAAGATGAGCGGAATGAAGATGAGTGCGCCGATTGCGGCTGCGGCAAGGTAGATGTGCGGTACAGGTACATTTACAGCCTCGCCGTACTCGTTAAGGTATGTGTCAATTGCGTATCTGTTTGTTACAGCAACTGCAACTGCCGGGCCGATTGTCATAGGCAGGAGAACAGAGAAAATCATACGGATTCCCTGAAGCTGACCTGCTTTGTCCTCGGGTGTGAAGTCACGGATTGCAGCGCCGAGCATAATCATAAGCAGACCGTAGCCTGCCATCGCGATGAGTGCGGAAAGTGCAAACCATACGATGTTTTTGCCTGTGAAGAAAACAAGCACAAGACCTACGATAAACATAATCGCTGAGGGGAAAAGGAAGGGTGCCTTGCCTTTTCTGTCGCTGAGGATAATGAAAGAAACGAGTGTTGCGATAACTGCAATAACTACAACAACAGCAAGAATGATGACGGGTACGGTAAGTGTGGATGAGAGTGTATCCATATCGATGCAATGGTCAACGTAGATGAAGAGGTAGGGGAAGAACACCTGGCTCGCAACTGCGAAGATTCCCATTGATACGAGTGAAAGGTAGAGGCTCTTGTTGCTCTTGATGACGGACGGTCTGAATCCGTAGGTCATTGTTTCGGCAAAGCTAGCGGTTGTTTTGACACCGGTTCTGGATTCTTTGATTGAGAAAATGCCGATGATACCGCAGACTGTAACGATGAGACCAAGACCGATGAAGCATGCAGGATAGCCGAATTTGCCTGAAAGAGCACCGAAAGCACCTGTAACTGCAACAAGTGCAACAACGGGGAGCACAGCAAGTACGGTTTCGGTTTTAGCTCTGTTTGAGCTGGAGGTAACGTCTGTAATCCATGCGTTGAAAGCTGCATCGTTACTTGTTGAACCCGTAAAGGTCATGATGCAGTCCATAATGATGACGAGTACAACAGTTGCGGTGATAGCGCCTGCAGGTGTTGTGCCCATAATTTTGGAGATATAATCGGGGTGGAGAAGCGCAAATATCATAACCGTGAAGCCCCAGATGATGTAACCTGCACAGATGAAAATTTTACGCTTGTTTATCTTGTCGCTCAGGCTGCCCATAAACAGTGTGGTGAGAACAGCTACTACAGAGCTTGCGGTAACCATCATGGAGGTATGCTCCATTGTGCCGCCGACTTCGTTGAAGAGGTAGAGGTTGAAGAAGTTGTTTTCTACTGCCCATGCAACCTGACCTATAAATCCGAAAAGGATTAAGTTAAGCCAGATGTTGAGTGGGAGCTTGTTGCTTTTGCTCATTGTTTAAATCCGCCTTTCCTGTGTCGGTGCGCTTTTGCGCA
>JAFOBC010000272.1 GCA_017382015.1 Clostridia bacterium | reverse complement strand
TCAGGCGGTACTGCTTGCATTCGACGATATCACAGGACTTGACACGGAAATCGCCGCAAAGCTCTCCTCCTCATTCGGCGGAGGAATGGGCAGGCTTCGCGAAGTATGCGGAGCGGTAAGCGGTATGTTTATGGTGGCGGGCATTGCAGGCGGCTACAGCGACCCCAAGGCAAAGGAAGAAAAGGCAGAGCACTATGCCTTTATCCAGAGCCTTGCCGCTGAATACAAAAAAGAAAACGGCAGTATAATCTGCAAAGAGTTGCTTGGTCTGCCCGGCGCACAGGAACCCGTACCGGAGGACAGAACAGCCGAATACTACCGCAGACGCCCTTGCGGCGAATACGTTGCGTATGCGGCAAAGCTGCTCGCGCAAAAGCTTGCAGAACTTTAATAAAAATCAATCACCACTTATATTCCCCGTGGAGGACATAAAAATGGGTAAAATAATTGCTATAGTAAACCAGAAAGGCGGCGTAGGCAAAACAACCACAGCCGTTAACCTTACAGCCGCAGTAGGCGCACAGGGCAAAAAGGTTCTGCTTGTCGATATTGACCCTCAGGGCAACGCAACAAGCGGCCTCGGAATCAACAAGCGCGACGTTAAGCTTTCATCCTACGACAATATAATCAATGCTGTGCCTGCTGCACAGACTATAATTCACTCCCCTTTCAAAAACGTTGACGTAATTCCGTCAACCATGGACTTAGCCGGTGCAGAACTTGAGCTTGTTGACGTTGAGAGACGTGAGGCAAAGCTTCGCACCTGCCTTGCACTTGTAAAAGCACAGTATGATTACATTTTCCTTGATTGTCCTCCCTCACTCGGACTTATCACACTCAACGGTCTTTGTGCCGCAGACTCTCTGCTTGTGCCGATACAATGTGAATATTACGCACTTGAGGGTCTCTCACAGCTAATCTCAACTGTCCGCAACATCAAGCGTCTTTACAATCCGCTGATTGATATAGAGGGTGTTCTGCTTACAATGTATGACGGCAGACTCAACCTAATACAGCAGGTTGTTGAAGAAGTTAAGAAATTTTTCCCGCGCAAGGTTTTCAACACGGTTATTCCCCGTACGGTAAGACTTTCCGAAGCACCCAGCTTTGGTCAGCCCGTAATGTACTACGACAAAAGCTCAAAAGGCACACTTGCCTACGATAACCTTGCAACCGAACTCATAAACAAAACCACTACATAAAAGGAGGTCACAAAAATGGCAGCAAAAAAAGGCGGACTCGGACGAGGACTCGACGCACTCCTTGTCGACAACTCAATCGAAAACATCTCAGCCTCCTCTGCAGTTAAACTCAAGCTCAACGAAATTGAACCGAACAAAAATCAGCCCCGTAAGATATTCGATGACGAAGCTCTTTCAGAGCTTGCGGCAAGCATAGAAAAGCACGGCATCATTCAGCCGCTTCTTGTAAGACCGCTCACAGGCGGCACATATCAGCTCGTAGCAGGTGAAAGACGCTGGAGAGCGGCAAGAATGGCAGGTCTCACGGAAGCTCCCGTTGTTATAAGAGAGCTCAGCGACGAGGATGCAGCGGCACTTGCACTTATCGAAAACTTACAGCGTGAAGACCTCGACCCCATCGAAGAGGCTGAGGGTTACCGCTACCTTATGGACACATACTCCATTACACAGGAGGAGGCCGCACAGAAGGTCGGCAAATCACGCTCGGCAGTTGCAAACCTTATGCGTCTGCTCTCTCTCCCAAAAGAAGTACTCGAGCTTGTGAGAGAAAAAAAGCTCTCGGCAGGTCACGCAAGAACACTGCTTCCGTTGGAAGACGCAGCGCTCATCACACAGTTTGCTAAAGAGATTATTCAGAAGGGACTTTCCGTACGCCAGACAGAAAAGCTTGTAAAGGACTTCCTCAAGCCCAAAAAGCCTTCTAAAAAACCTGCGGAAAAAGACAAATATATCACAGAGGTTGAGCTTTCACTTTGCGAATCACTCGGCAGAAAGGTAAGCATCAAGAGCAGCGGAAAAGGCGGCTCTGTCACAATTGAATTCTTCGACAAGGACGACCTTGCAAAACTGGCAAAGCTTTTTGAGGACTGATTATGGCACTCGACGGACTTACACTAAGCTTTATAAGAAAAGAAATAGCCGATACGGCAGTAGGCTGCCGTGTTGAAAAAGTGCACCAACCCTCCCGCGAGGAGTTGGTGCTTGTTTTGCGTGGCAGAAACGGAGCACACAAGCTGCTACTCAACGCAGGAGCTAATTCACCGAAGATTCACTTTACCAAGTTTCCTCCCGAAAACCCTGCTAAACCGCCGATGCTTTGTATGCTCCTGAGAAAACACCTCACCTCCGCCCTGCTGACAAGCATAAGGCAGGAAGGTCTTGAGCGTGCGCTGTTCCTCGATTTTGACGCAACAAACGAAATCGGAAACCCCGTAAAGCTGACGCTGTGCATTGAAATAATGGCACAATACAGCAATATAATACTCATAAACGAAGAAGGAATAATACTCGATGCGGTAAAACGTGTTGACAGCGAAACGTCATCACGCAGGCAGATTCTGCCCGGTATGCTGTACAAGATGCCGCCCAAGCAGAACAAACCCGATCTGACAGATATAACCTCGCTTGAAGCCGCACAGAGCGCCGCTGAAAAAGACGGCAAAACGGTAAGCGGCGCAATACTCGCAAGCGTGCAAGGACTTTCCCCCATCGTCTGCCGCGAGGTTACGAGCAGAGCGCTGGGAGAAGACAAGCGTGCAGAGCTGATTACCGACAGCGATATTCAACTCATTGCCAAAGAGCTTGAGGCTCTCAAAAGCTGCAACCCCGTTCCCTGCGCTGTAATTGACCCAAGCGGCAAACCTCTCGATTTTTCGTTTATGCCTGTAACGCAGTACGGCGACAGCGTAAAGCTCAAATATTTTGAGTCGTTCTCCGCTCTGCTTGACGATTTCTATTACGAAAAAGACAGAATAGAGCGCACCAAACAAAACTCATCCGAACTGCAAAAGCTTGTTTCAAACCTTATCCAGCGCACAGCCAGGAAGCTTGACCTGCAGCGAACAGAGCTGACACAATGTGCAGACCGCGAACAGCTCAAAATCAACGCAGAGCTTATTGCAGCGAATATATATCAGCTTCAGAAAGGCGCACCGTTTTACGAGGTGTACAACTACTACACCAACGAAACTATAAGAATCAACGCAAACCCTGCGCTGACGCCTAACGAAAACTCACAGCGATACTACAAAGAATACCGCAAGGCAAAAACAGCCGAACAGATGCTGACAACTTTGATTGCACAGGGCGAAGAAGAGCTCGCTTACCTTGATACGGTTGCCGACGCGCTTTCAAGAGCGGAAACAACCGCTCAGATAGGTGAAATCAAAGCAGAGCTGAGCCATATGGGTTACATCAAATCAAAACAAAAGCCGGGCACAAAAGCGCCAAAGCCCTTAGCGCCTATGGAGTATGAATCATCAGACGGATTTACAATACTCGTAGGCAGAAACAACGAGCAAAATGACAGGCTGTCACTCAAAACAGCCGCCAAATGCGACATCTGGCTTCACACGCAAAAATTCCCGGGTTCGCACACAATAATTGTAACGCAGGGCAAAGAGGTGCCTGACAGAACGCTGCTTGAAGCGGCAATACTTGCCGCTTATCACAGCCGCGCAAGACAAAGCTCAGGCGTACCTGTAGACTATACACAGGTAAGAAACCTCAAAAAGCCAAACGGTGCAAAGCCCGGCAAGGTTATATATCATGTCTACAACACACTCTACGTTACACCCGACAGAGACCTTGTAAACAAACTCAGCAAATAAAAAAATCCGATGAACGGCACAAACCGTTCATCGGATTAATTTTTTTGTTTTACTGTGTAAGCATCGCGTAAGCTGCCTGAAGCTGTGAATCGGTATCAAGACCGTCCAGCGACGTTGCAACAACCGAACTCGGATCAATCTCAGCGAGGATATCAGGCTCAATACCTTCACCGTTACAGTAGGTATGCTTGCCGTAAGATACAACCTTTGCGACAGTAAGCGAGATGGCACTGCCGTCCTCAAGTGTATAAATCTCCTGGATAGTCATATTACCTGCCGTAGCAACACCGAGAAGCTTTGCCTTTGAGAAATCTTTAAGCTGAGCTGCAAGAAGCTCTGCACCGCCGGAAGTGCCGCTGTCGACAAGAACGATTATACCACCGGGGAATGTAACAGACTTGGTATCCGAAGTGAAATTTTTGTAAACGCTGCCGTCTTTTTTAACAGCACTCGCAATCGCATCCGCACTTTCAGCACCGCTGGGCAGAAGCAGATCCGCAACGGCGGCCGCATAATCCACCAGACCGTTTTTACATCCGCGAAGGTCGATAATAAGCGAAGTTACACCCTGGGAGTTTAGGTTGTCAAGCTCCAGCGAAAACTGCTCGGCAGTATTCTCATAAAATCCGCTGACACGCATATAACCAACATCACCGACATATGAAGACGTTACAGTTTTTGTGTAGCCTCTCATAACCGTAACGGTTTTGGTGTTACCCTCACGCAGATAAGTTACGCTGGCTGAATCGAAACGTCTGCCAAACTGAAGCGACTCAATAACAGCCGCAGCATTAGCACCCGTAACTGCCTCATCGTCAACGCTGAGTATCACGTCGCCTGCTTTAAGCTCAGCATTCTCTGCCGAAGAGCCCGTATAGACCTCCGTAACAACAAGCTGACCCTTTTCTGCGTCATACTTAGCTGCGATACCGATACCGCCCTCACCTTTTATGCGACGGGTATACTCAATATACTCCTGCGCGTCCATATAAAAGCTGCCTTTATCGTTGAGGCCTTTCATATAGCCGCCTGCACTGTTTGACAAAAGCAAATCGTCATCAAAATCACCGTAGTAATTTGTGCGCACATAGTTATCGATTGCAGATATACCCTCATACAGCTCATAGCGGTTTGAAAGCTTTGAAATGAGGCCGTTATAGATATTCTGCGAAACACTCATAGTAATCGCAAAGGTCGCAGTAATGCTGATGAATATAAGGGCAATTGCAAGCCCCAATGAAATTTTCTTGTTCATTCGCCGTTACACCGGCCTTTCTGTACGGAATTTATCAACCCGGAAGCTTTACATAACCTTTCATCGGGTTAGTGGTAGCACCGTCAACACGAATCTCAAAATGCAGGTGCGGACCCGTTGAGTAGCCGGTTGAACCTACCTTGCCTATGGGCTGACCCTGAAGCACGCTATCGCCGACAGAAACTGTCATCGAACCATCCTGCATATGGGCGTAACACGATGATATACCCTTACCGTGGTCAATGATAACGAAGTTGCCGTATGCCTTGTGCTTGGCGGCATAGATTACCTTACCGTCTTTTACGGCATAAACAGTCTTGCCGTTGATGCCTGAAGCACAGAAATCCGTGCCTGTGTGAAGCTTATACTGTCCCGTTGTGGGATGTGTACGCATACCGTAGGGAGATGAAATATAAACACCGCTGCACTTGAGCGGGAATATCATTCCGCTGGAGAAAACGGTTTCCGAACCGGTGAGATAAGGATTTTTACCCGAACTGCCGCTGTTGGCTCCGTCGCCTTTATTTGCGTCATCGCCTTTGTTTTCATCTGATGACGGCTTATCGGATGTGGACGAACCGTTATTTTTGATAAACTCTTCCATCTGTTTTGAAAGAGCAACAAGCTCGTCTTCCTGCTTGTTGATTAAGGCTTTATACTCGTCACTTTCCTTATCAAGGTTTTCAAGCTCGTTTTCCGCCTCATTCATTTCTTTTTCAAGCTGACTGCGTTTAGTATCAAGCTGCAGCTTTGTAGCCTGAATTTCATTTTTGCTTTGTTCAAGCTCACGGTGTTTGGTTTCAAGCTCAGCTTTTTTCTGCACCTGCTTCGCCATATCCGTTTCGAGCTCTTTTTCAAGTTTCTCGAGTGCAACAATTTCACCCTGAAGAATTGTCATAAGGTCGTTGTCGTGCTGAGACGTACGAACAAGCAGCTCCGTTCTCATA
>JAFOBC010000271.1 GCA_017382015.1 Clostridia bacterium | reverse complement strand
TGCCATTTGTCATGTCCCTCCCTTAAAATTCTGCTCCGCAATCCTGCTTCTTGCAGGTGCGTACCTTCTGACCTTTAGCATTGATCTTGCTGCCGGTTCTTGTAGGTCTGCCGCACTTGGGGCAGATAAGCTGAACCTTGTCAGCGTAGAGTGCGCTCTCAGCCTTAACAAGGCCGCCGGGCTCACCCATTCTGCGGGGCTTAATGTGCTTTGTTACGATGTTAACACCCTCAACGATAACTTTGTTCTCAGAGGGAGAAACTTCCATAACCTTGCCTCTTGCGCCGCGATATTTACCATTGATGACGACAACTTCGTCGCCCTTCTTAACATGAACTTTATTCATTTTCAAAGTACCTCCATCAAAGCACTTCGGGTGCGAGAGAGAGAATCTTGAGGAAATCCTTCTCACGAAGCTCTCTTGCTACCGGGCCAAAAATACGGGTGCCTCTCGGGTTTTTATCGTCCTTAATGATAACAGCTGCATTTTCGTCGAAACGAATGTATGTGCCGTCATCACGGCGGATGCTGAACGCTGTACGAACTACTACAGCCTTAACAACATCACCCTTCTTAACAACTCCGCCGGGTGCTGCTTTCTTAACAGAAGCAACGATGACATCGCCTACGTGAGCGTATCTCTTCCTGGTACCGCCAAGAACACGAATGCACATAATTTCCTTTGCGCCCGTGTTGTCAGCTACTTTCAGGTAAGTCTGTTGCTGTATCACAGTGTTTGCCTCCTTACACTTGCGCCAAAATTATTTAGCTTTTTCAATGATCTCGACTACACGCCATCTCTTGTCTTTAGACATGGGGCGAGTCTCCATGATGAGAACACGGTCACCAATGCCACATGTGTTGTTTTTGTCATGTGCCTTAAGCTTGATCGTGTTGTTGATGATCTTCTTGTAGAGCGGGTGCTGAATCTTGTCCTTAACGGAAACGACTACTGTCTTATCCATCTTGTCACTAGTTACAATACCGACTCTTGTCTTTCTAAGGTTTCTTTCGCTCATTGAACTTGACCTCCCCTTCTTTAAGCCTCTGTGCCGTGAAGTTCGATATCACGCTGAACAGTCTTGATTCTGGCGATATCTTTCTTAACAGCACTGATGCGCATCGGGTTGTCGAGCTGATTAACGGCTTGCTGGAAGCGCAGTTTAAACAGCTCGTCCTTCAGCTCAAGCAGCTTAGCATCCAGCTCTTTAGCGGAAAGCTTTCTGATTTCACTGGCTTTCATTATTGCTCACCATCCGTTTCTTCTTTAGTTACAAACTTGCACTTGATAGGAAGTTTGTTTGCAGCGAGACGCATTGCCTCACGTGCTACAGCTTCGTCAACACCGGCGACTTCGAACATAACTCTGCCGGGCTTAACAACTGCTACCCAATATTCCGGAGAACCTTTACCTGAACCCATTCGAGTTTCAGCGGGCTTCTCTGTAATCGGCTTATCGGGGAAAATCTTGATCCATACCTGACCGCCACGCTTTGTGTAACGAGTCATAGCAATACGAGCTGCCTCAATCTGGTTTGAGGTGATCCATGCGGGCTCGAGAGCAACGAGACCAAACTGACCGTAAGTAACCTTGTTACCACGGTGAGCAGCGCCCTTAAGGCGACCTCTCTGTACTTTGCGGTGTTTTACACGTTTCGGTAACAGCATTATTTTGCTCCCCCTTCCCTACGAGGCTTGCGAGTGTCGTGAAGAACCTCGCCTTTGTAGAGCCATACCTTGACACCGATGATGCCGTATGTTGTATGTGCCTCTGCAAAACCATAGTCAATATCTGCACGAATTGTCTGCAGCGGGATTGTACCCTCATGATAACGCTCTGAACGAGCGATTTCTGCGCCGCCGATACGGCCGGAAACCTGAGTCTTGATACCCTTTGCGCCAAGCTTCATTGTGCGGCTGATAGCCTGCTTGAGAGCACGGCGGAAGGAAACTCTCTTCTCAAGCTGTGCTGCAATGTTCTCAGCAACGAGCTGTGCGTTGAGATCAGGCTGCTTGATTTCGATGATGTTGATGAAAACTTCCTTGTCACCACCGAGCTTCTTCTCGCAAACCTTCTTGAGCTTCTCAATCTCAGAACCACCACGGCCGATAACCATACCGGGCTTTGCGCAGTGGATGTTAATGCGTACACGCTTAGCGTCACGCTCAATCTCTACCTTCGGAACACCTGCTGAAGCAAGTGCCTTGAGGAGGTATTCACGAAGATTGTAGTCCTCAACGAGTGTATCGCCGAAAGAACTCTTGTCCGCATACCAGCGGGATTCCCAGTCTTTAATAACACCGATTCTAAGACCGGTAGGATTAATTTTCTGTCCCATTATTCAACCTCCCCTTTCTTATTCTTTCTCAGCCAGAGTGATAGTGATGTGCGAAGTTCTCTTGTTGATTCTGTTCGCACGACCCTGTGCTCTGGGTCTGATTCTCTTGAGGATGGGGCCAGGGCCAACGTTGCATGATGCAACGTAGAGCTTGGATACATCCATGTTGTTGTTATTCTCAGCGTTAGCAATTGCTGACTTGAGCAGCTTGCCAACGGGCTCACACGCGGCCTTGGGCGTGTATTTGAGAATTGCAATTGCCTTATCAACAGGCTGATTGCGGATTAAATCAAGCACGATCTGTACCTTACGGGGTGCAATACGCACGAAGGTAGCTTTTGCTGTTGCTTGCATTTCTTACACTCCTTTCGACCTTATCTGTTTGATGTTTTTGAACCGGCGTGACCTTTGAATGTTCTCGTCGGAGCGAACTCACCGAGCTTGTAGCCAACCATATCTTCTGTTACATATACCGGAACGTGCTTACGGCCGTCATGTACAGCAAATGTGTGACCAACGAAGTCAGGGATAATTGTTGAGCTGCGGCTCCAAGTCTTGAGAACACTCTTCTCACCGGCAGCATTCATAGCGTTGACTCTAGCTGCAAGCTTAGCATGCACATAGGGTCCTTTTTTAACACTTCTACCCATTTTAAATAGCTCCTTTCGTCAACTTACTTGCCGTTACGACGCTTTACGATAAGCTTGTCGGAAGGCTTCTTCTTTGCTCTTGTCTTGAGACCAAGAGCGGGCTTGCCCCAAGGTGTAACAGGACCGGGACGACCGATGGGGGACTTGCCCTCACCACCACCGTGAGGATGATCACAGGGGTTCATAACAGAACCGCGAACTGTGGGTCTCCAACCCATGTGACGCTTACGGCCGGCCTTACCGATCTTAACGTTCTCGTGTGTACCGTTGCCGACAACACCAACTGTTGCCATGCAAGTTACGGGAACGTTTCTCAGCTCGCCTGAGGGGAGTCTGAGAAGAGCGTAAACGCCTTCCTTAGCCATGAGCTGTGCAGAGTTACCTGCTGATCTTGCAAGCTGGCCGCCTCTGCCGGGGTAAAGCTCTACGTTGTGTACGAAAGTACCAACGGGGATGTTAACAAGAGAAAGTGCATTACCGGGGATGATATCTGCATCAGCGCCGGATCTTACAGTTGCACCAACCTTAAGGCCTTCGGGAGCAAGAATGTATCTGAACTCGCCGTCCTCATACTTGAGGAGTGCAATGTGAGCTGAACGGTTGGGATCGTACTCAATGCTCTGAACTGTTGCATTGATGCCGCCCTTATCTCTCTTGAAATCGATAATACGGTACTTGGTGCGGTTGCCGCCGCCACGATGGCGAACGGTGATTCTGCCGTAGCTGTTACGGCCGGACTTCTTGTTCATCGGAGCGAGAAGACTCTTATGAGGTGCTACCTTTGAAAGTCCTGAGTAATCTGTAACGGACATGTTACGTCTGCCGTTTGTTGTCGCGCTATAGACTTTAATAGACATAACTTTCACTCTCCTTAAAGCGGCTTTGCGGAGTATGTCTGACTCCATACTTTACCGCCGGATAATTAATGGTTTAAAATATTTATTACTTAATTAATAAACATTAGGTGATTACATCATACCGTCGAAGAACTCGATTGTCTTGGAGTCCTCTGTAAGAGTAACAACTGCCTTCTTCCAGGAAGCTGTCATACCCTCATAACGGCCGTATCTGCGAAGCTTGCCGCTGCAGTTAACTGTGTTAACCTTAGCAACCTTTGTGCCCTCGAAAAGAGCCTCGACTGCCTGAGCAATCTCGATCTTGTTGGCGTCCTTAGCAACTACGAAGCTGTACTTCTTGTATGCTACGCCTGCCATGCTCTCCTCTGTGATGAGAGGACGAATGATGATATCCTGTGCTAACTTGCTCATGCGTAAACCTCCTCGATCTTAGCAACAGCATCCTTGAGAACAAGGAGTGTGTCGCAGTTAAGGATGTCGTATACATTCAGAGTGCTTACAAGAGAAACCTTGACACCTGCGATGTTACGTGCGCTTCTGTAGATGACGTCATCCTTCTCGGGGAGAACGATGAGTGTCTTCTTGCCGGTCTCAAGAGCGGAGAGAACTTTAACAACTTCCTTTGTCTTGATTGCATCAAGCTGGAAGGAGTCGAGAACTACAAGCTCTTCACCTGCTACCTTAGAAGAAAGTGCAGACTTCATTGCAAGTCTTCTGACCTTCTTGTTGATGTCGCCGCCGTATGTGCGGGGCTTGGGTCCGTGAGCGATACCGCCGTGATACCACTGGGGAGCTCTTGTTGAACCCTGACGTGCACGGCCTGTGCCCTTCTGCCTCCAAGGCTTCTTGCCACCGCCGCTGACTTCTGAGCGTGTGCGGGTTGACTGTGTACCCTGACGCTGATTTGCCAGATAGTTGACTACTACGAGGTGCATTACGTACATATTCGGCTCAATAGCGAAAATGTCGTCTGCAAGCTCAATATCGGAAACTTTCTTTCCTTTAATATCGAATACTGATACTGTAGGCATTTAAGTACACTCCCTTCTTACGCTTTCTTGCAAGTGTCTTTGATTACGACGTAGCTGCCCTTGGGGCCGGGGATGGCACCCTTGATAGCGATGAGGTTGTTCTCAACGTCGATCTTGACAATGCTCAGATTCTGAACTGTTACCTTCTCATGGCCGAGGTGACCTGCGAGCTTCTTTCCCTTATAAACACGGGAGGGATCGCTACAAGCACCAAGGGAACCGGCATGTCTTGCGACAGGGCCTGTACCGTGAGTTTCCTTCAGGCGTGAGAAGTTCCATCTCTTGATTGCGCCTGCTGTGCCTTTACCCTTGCTTGTGCCGGTGACGTCAACACTGTCACCAACAGCAAAGATGTCAGCCTTGATGATGTCGCCAACCTTTGCTGAAGAAACATCAGAGAGTCTGAACTCCTTGAGAACCTTCTTGGGTGCGACGTCTGCCTTAGCAAAGTGACCCTTGAGGGGCTTTGTAAGACGCTCGACCTTTACATCCTGGAAGCCGAGCTGAACGGACTCGTAACCGTCGTTTTCGATTGTCTTGATCTGTGTTACGGGGCAAGGACCTGCCTCAACAACAGTAACCGGAACGACTTTGCCGTTTGCGTCGAAGATCTGTGTCATACCGATCTTCTTGCCGATGATACCTTTTTGCATTTTGACTTTTCTCCTTTCGGTTATTGGTTGGCGTTCAGCCAACATGACCTGTGAGAGCTATATTATGATGTATATAATATAGGGAACAGGCAATTTTTACAGCTTAATCTCGATTTCAACACCTGCGGGAAGTTCAAGTGCTGTGAGAGCCTCAACAGTCTTGTTTGAGGGTCTTACGATGTCGATAAGCCTTTTGTGTGTTCTCTGCTCAAACTGCTCACGGGAATCCTTATACTTGTGAACAGCACGGAGAACTGTGACGACCTCTTTTTCGGTCGGCAGCGGAACGGGACCGGAAACCTGAGCGTTTGTACGTCTTGCTGTTTCGACGATCTTCTCTGCTGCTTTGTCTACGAGGTTGTGATCGTAGCTCTTGAGTCTGATTCTGATTTTGTTTTTGACTGCCATTTTTGCGCCTCCTAAAATTTGGCGGGCAACACTTTTGCACACGCTTCCGGGTGTTTCCACCCACCGCATTCAAAATCCGGAAAAGTACTCTTCCCTGAATACTTTCCGGTGGCTAAAGTGCAATTTCACCCATGACGTGCTTGTGAGATGAACACGCAGTGCACCCGTGAGATGAGCGCACTTCAGGTGAGAACTATTCTAGTCGCCCGGTTCAATGATCGGACATGCTCCACGGAAATTCCCTGCTTCGGAGAGCAGCCACCTTCCGTTTCCACGCATATCTGCACACTATTCGATTTAATGTGCTCTGTTATTCTATCACAACGTGCAAGTGATGTCAAGAAATTTTATAAGAAAATCAAAAGTTTTTTTAATTTTATTATTATACATAAAGGGGGCTCATAAAGTCCCCTCTTTTCCGTCATAAATCACAAAACATATGACTGTTTTTTATATATTATAACAATTTTATTGTTGCATTGCAGCTCACATCAATACATACACTATCCGCATACACTATTACCGCGAAACATCGATATTCTGCAACTATACTCTTGTTATTTTACACAAAGCGTGATATAATGCACTTAATATTTACAAACTCTGGATTCAGGAAGTGAAGCTATGTTAACCGATATCGAAATTGCTCAGTCCGCTAAAATGCAGCCCATTACCGAGATTGCCGAGGCAGCAGGCATCCCTGTAGATTGCCTTGAGCCCTATGGCAAATACAAGGCAAAAATCAACCTCGGTGATATACCTGCAGACTTTGATAAAAAGGGTAAGCTTGTACTTGTTACAGCTATTACCCCCACACCCGCAGGCGAAGGAAAGACCACCACAACAATCGGTCTTGCCGACGGTATGAAGAAAATAGGCAAAAACGTTATGGTCGCCCTGCGCGAGCCTTCTCTCGGCCCGGTATTCGGAATCAAGGGCGGCGCCGCAGGCGGCGGTTATGCTCAGGTTGTACCGATGGAAGATATAAACCTCCACTTCACAGGCGACTTCCACGCAATCGGCGCGGCTAACAATCTCCTCGCCGCAATGCTCGACAATCATATCTATCAGGGCAACTCGCTCAACATCGACCCCAGAAGAATCACCTGGAAGCGTTGCGTTGATATGAATGACAGACAGCTCCGTTTTGTTACGGACGGTCTTGGCGGCAGAATCAACGGCGTTCCCCGTGAGGACGGCTACGATATTACAGTTGCTTCCGAGATTATGGCTGTGCTTTGCCTTTCCACCTCGATGACTGACCTCAAGGAAAGACTTGCACGCATCATTGTAGGCTACACATATGACGAAAAGCCCGTAACCGCAGGCGAGCTCAAAGCAGCAGGCGCAATGGCAGCTCTGCTCAAGGATGCTATCAAGCCCAACCTTGTTCAGACACTTGAGGGCACACCCGCACTTGTGCACGGCGGTCCCTTTGCAAACATCGCACACGGCTGTAACTCCGTTATGGCAACAAAGCTTGCTATGCGCCTTGGCGATTACGCAATTACAGAGGCAGGCTTCGGCGCTGAC
>JAFOBC010000270.1 GCA_017382015.1 Clostridia bacterium | reverse complement strand
CAAAGAATCTGATGCTGACAGAAAGAAAGTCATCAGAAATGCTTTCAACTCACCGTTCAGACCGTTTGTATTAGCATCAACATCAATAGGTCAGGAAGGGTTGGATTTCCACAATTATTGTCGCAGAATCGTGCATTGGAACTTACCTTCAAATCCTATTGACTTGGAGCAACGTGAAGGTCGAATCAACAGGTTTGAATGTTTAGCAATCAGGCAAAATGTCGCTAAACGTTACGGTGATATCGATTTCAAAAAGAATGTATGGACTGAATTGTTTGATGAAGCAGTAAAAAAAGAAAAAGCGTCAAATGCTCATACATCAGATCTGATACCATTTTGGGGGCTTACTGAAAGAGAAGGTATGGTTAAGATTGAAAGAATTGTGCCAATGTATCCTTTCAGTAGAGATGAAATTGCTTATGAAAGGCTTATTAAAATTCTTTCTCTGTATCGTCTTACCTTGGGACAAGCAAGACAGGAAGAGTTGTTGGAATATATCTTCAATAACTGCGAAAACACTGAGGATATGAAAGACTTGTTTATCAATCTGAGTCCTTATTATAAGGATTTGAAAAAATAAGACATCTTAAATAAAAAAAGCTGATTTTGTTTAATGCAAAATCAGCTTTTTTATTTGCTGTAATCTCTTTAGAAATAAGTGGAACTGACAATTAACTACACTTATTGTATGTAGACTCATTGTATGCCATGCGGTACAATTATTATGTGTTTTATTATGTATTTTTTTGAAGGTGATAAAGTGGATATAATTAAAGTTTTTGGCGGTAATGTCCGCAAATATTTTACAGAAAAAGGCGTATCTCAAGAGAAGTTTGTAGAACTTTTCGGCTTGCACAGAACATATATCAGTGATATTGAGTGTTTCAGAAGAAGTATTTCTTTGGATAACATTCAGAAGATTGCTGATGCACTTGAAATAGAAACTTACAAATTGTTTGTAGAACAATATGCGATAACAGGTGAATTATGGACAGACATATTAGCCATAATATCACCACTTTCAGTTTTCACTCTTATCAATGATTTTCAGCAATAGCTCATCAACATCCTCTGTAGGCAAATCTTCTGTCAAAAGCATATTGCGGAACTCATTCATACCATTGATAAGTAAATTGCACTCAAAATCTGTAAACTTAATTTTTGTTTTTCTTTCCATAACAAAACCTCCTGTTACTTGGTAATTACATTTTACCTTATAACAAGAGGTTAGTCGAATGTACGGATTAATTTTGGCAGCCGCTACCAAAATTATTTTTAATTAAATATCATATATAAACAAAAAATCCGAAACCGTCGCCGATTGGCAATAGTTTCGGATTATTTGCTTTTGGTGGAGATGGCGGTAGTCGAAACCGCGTCCGAAAACCCATTACCACAACTTTCTACGAGTGTATCCGATCTTTTAGGATTCCCCTCAGGTGACGCCGAACGGCAGGCTTCACCCTACGGTAGCCTTTAATTCATGGTGTCATACAAGACTAATCTGACACGCACGTTCACCGCTAATCGACGCCGTTATCCGGGCCGCGGTACTCCCGGTAACGACGGCTGCTATAAGTTAAGCAGCTTTAAGAACTGTATTGTTGTCGTTTATTTTTAATAAACTGCAGCTTTTATAGCGGGTCTGCACCGCTACTCGCTTATCATGACTCTGAATCCCCGTCGAAATCCTTTCATCCCCATATATTATTTATTTCGCATTGCCAGGTTGCGGTCAATATCTCGCTGTGCATCTTTCTTTGCGGCAACAGCTCGTTTGTCATAGAGCTTTTTACCTTTGCAAAGGCCGATTTTCAGCTTTGCTCGCCCCTTTACGAAATAGATTGACAGCGGAATTAGCGAAAGGCCGTCTTGCTTTACTGTGCCGAAGAGGTGGTTGATTTCGCGTTTGTGCATAAGCAACTTTTTAACTCTTAGCGGGTCTCGGTTAAAAATGTTGCCCTGCTCATACGGGCTGATATGCATACCGTTTACAAAAATTTCACCGTTTTTGATTGAGCACCAAGAGTCCTTGAGGTTGACTCTGCCCTGACGGATTGACTTGACCTCTGTGCCGAAAAGCTCAATGCCTGCTTCGTATTCTTCCAGAACAAAATAGTCGTGATAGGCCTTTTTGTTCTGGGCGACTGTTCTGCCGTTTTGCGTCTCCAAGGCTGATCACTTCCTTCCTTTTGTCCTTGGGAAAATCATTTTAACACATTTACGAATAAAGTCAAGGGGAATTTTGCGGTAAAACAACAGCAAAATAATAAATTACGGGTATTAATCAACTATATATTCTTTGTTTTCATCAAGCAGATACATTTCTGCAATTACCTCAAGGTAGATGCCCTCGGGGCGGTAATCTTCACAAAGCACTTTGCCCTCTGTGCGGAAACGAGCCGCCATTGCCGAAAGAGAATACGGCAGAATCAGCTTTGCCTGCCTGCGTGTCGGCGGCAGCGCTGCCGCAATTTCGCTGAGCAGTTTGTCCAGCCCTGTTCCGTCTTTGGCGCTTATCATAACGCTTCTGCCGATTGTCGGCAGGTCGCCGGTTGTTTCCAGAAGGTCACATTTGTTCATAACGGAGATTATCGGCTTGTTCATACAGCCGAGCTCCGTGAGCAAATCTGCCGTAACGCGAAGATGTTCCGCACATTCGTCAGATGATGCGTCGCATACGTTAAGTATTACGGTTGCACTTGCCGCTTCCTCAAGCGTTGACTTGAAGGCTTCGACAAGATGATGCGGAAGTCTGCGGATAAGACCGACCGTATCGATAAGCATTACACGCCTGCCGTCGGGCAAATCAAGACCTCTTGACGTGGGGTCAAGAGTTGCAAAAAGCTTATCCTCTGCGAGCACGCCTGCCTGAGTAAGTGTGTTCATCAGTGTGGATTTGCCGGCGTTTGTGTAGCCGACAATCGCAACTGTCTGCACACCGTCTTTGGCTCTTCTTGAGCGAAGGTTGCCTCTGCGCTTTTCAAGTCCCTCAAGCTGTTCTTCAAGTGACGAAATCCTGCGTCTGATATGTCTTCTGTCGCTCTCGAGCTTTGTTTCACCGGGACCTCTTGTGCCGATACCGCCGCCCAGACGTGAGAGCTGCACACCTTTACCCGTAAGTCGGGGGAGGGAGTATTTGAGCTGTGCCAGTTCGACCTGCAGCTTGCCTTCGCCGGATACTGCACGACCTGCGAAAATATCGAGAATGAGCGTTGTGCGGTCAACAACACGCACACCTGTTTCATCCTCTATATTACGGGTCTGTGAGGGAGAGAGCTCTGCATCAAAAATCAGCAGATCAATCTCGTTGTCTTCACAGAAGCTTTTAAGCTCTTCGAGTTTGCCCGAGCCGATATAGGTGGCGTTGTCAGGCTTGTCGCGCTTTTGTATCATCCTTGCTACAACCTGTGCGCCTGCTGTTTTTGCAAGCTCCTCAAGTTCGTCAAGGGAGCTTTCGGGGTCGTATGTGTCTAAATCCACGCATACAAGCACAGCGGTTTCAGGCTGCTGTGAGTTTTCAAAAAATTCTTTCATGTATTATTCAATACCTTTTAATGCTTCAAATTCTGCTTTATCTACCTTGATTCTGCCGTCTTTGATAACGTTTACGTCGCGGCGGTGTACGCTTATGGGTGCGGCATTGGGGTTGTGGTCGAGTGTAACCTTGAGCATACCTGTAAGCAGGTTAGTGTCGGAAACGACTCCTTTGCCGTCCTTAGTGCTGACAATAGCACCGATTTTGGGCGTGACTCTGAGGAGGTGTTCGTATGATTCCTGCTCATATTTAAGGCAGCACATAAGTCTGCCGCAGGTACCGCTGATTTTGACAGGGTTGAGAGAAAGCCCCTGCTCTTTTGCCATTTTGATAGAAACGGGCTGGAAATCTGCCATATATGAGCTGCAGCAGAAAGGCCTGCCGCACATTCCCAGACCGCCGAGCATTTTTGCCTCGTCGCGTACGCCGATTTGTCTGAGTTCGATTCTTGTGTGGAATACGCTTGCAAGATCCTTTACAAGTTCACGGAAATCGACTCTGCCGTCAGCTGTGAAGTAGAAAAGAATTTTGCTGCCGTCTAGCGTATAGTCAACATCAACAAGTTTCATATCGAGCCCGTGCTTTGCGATTTTCTGCTCGCAGATTACAAGCGCCTCTGCTTCTTTCTTCAGGTTTTCCTCAAGCTTTTTGATATCTGCTTCAGTTGCCTTGCGGACGATTTTTTTGAGGGGGCGAACGATTTCGCTATCGCTTACCTCTTTGGGTTCGAGTGCAATTTCACCGCACTCAACGCCTCGGCTGGTTTCGACAATTACTCTTTCGTCAATCTCAAAATTCATACCGGCCGGGTCGAAATAATATACTTTTCCGAAATCTTTGAATCGGACACCTACAACTTTTGCCATGATTTTACCTTCTTTGTATGATTGTTAGTGTTATTTATCCTGAGCTTTTCTCATCAGGCTGCAGAAGCGTGTGATGAGAAGCGTATTGTTTGCGTTTTGTGCGGCGCTTTTTTCAAGCTGTGCCACAGTATCCATCAGCCTGAGCAACTGAGCAGCTGTGCATGAGCGTGAGAGAGCTGTTGCTTCGTTTTGTGCTGATGAGAGGAAAACCGCGTTTGCGCTTTGTTTTCTTGCAATCGCATCGCGGAATACGAGTCTGAGCTGTGCAAGCGTGAGCACAAGCAGCTCAGAATCTTTTTCGAATACTCCTGTTTCACGCATCAGGTCAAACTCGTTGTGCGAGAGCAGTGCTGCGGCAACAAGCCTTGCTTTTTCGCAGGCAGCATCGTGCTTTTTGTTGAGCGAATCACTCAGCTGCTGACCGAGGTTATATACGGCTGCACGCGAAAGGATGGTCTCAAGCAGTGCTGATGAGTTGGGGCAGGTGAGAACGAACCTTACATATTCAGGCGGCTCTTCAAGGATTTTGAGCAGAGCGTTTTGTGCCTGATCGTTTGCGTACTGCATATTGTGCAGCAGAAATACGCGGTGCGTTGCTTCGTTCGGAAAAACAAAGGCGTTGCTGCGTATTGCTCTTATTGCATCTACTTTAAGCGGAGATGTATCGTCCTGAGAGGCAAGTGACTCGGAAATATCCGGATGGAAGCCTTTGGCGGCCTTGGTGCAATCAGCACAGACTCCGCAAGGCTTTTCGCCTGAACCTGAGCAGACGTGAGTGCGGCTGATAAGGCGCGCGATACCGAGCCTGTCAGCTTCGCTTGCTCCCTCAAAGATTATTGCGTGAGGCAGTCTGCCCGTGTTTGCTGCAGTGCTCAGTTGGTTCTGAAGATCGCTGTTTATCTGAATTCCTTGAAAGTTCATCGTTTAATCCTTACAGCTTTACAAATTTGTCCACGTCGACCACAAACACCGTTGCTCCGCCGACATTCACCTCTAACGGTACTGATTTTACACTGCCTTCGCTTGCGGCGGGGGATGTGATAACCTGCTTGTGGCTGTGTGCCTTTTTGCCGATGAGGGCGATAACCTCGTCAACCTGCGTTTCTTCAACACCAATGAGCAGGGTTGTATTGCCTGCGCGCATAAATCCGCCGCTGGTAGAAAGCTTTGTCGCGCTGTAACCTGCGCGTGAGATTTCTGTGATAACTGCTTGCGCATCATCGCTGTGGACGATTGCGATTATAAGTTTTGTGCTCATATCATTTTACCTTATCTTTGTGCTTTATATTGCATCAATGCTTTTGCAAGCTGGTCGGGGCAAGAGGTTGTTTTGAATCCGCATCTTATGCCTGAAAGCTTTTCAATAGCGCTGTCGATATGCATACCTTTTACGAGTGCGCTTATGCCTTTGAGGTTGCCGTCGCATCCGCCCATGAATTTTACGTCGTTTATGATATCGTCTTCAATAATGAGCGAAATCATGCGTGAACATGTGCCTGAGGTTTTGTATTGATAAATCATTTGGCTTACTCCTCATAATACGTTTGTAGTTAAAGAAATTATAACCTATTATAAATAATATACTAATAGGCTCTTTATGTCAAGCAAAAGGGAACAGGCGACACGACTTTGAAGCCGTGCCGCCTGTTTACAAAGAATGGGTGTGAAAATGAGGATTTACAATAAATTAAGCGATATATTTGCCGGCTTGTGCAGCGTCGGAGCGGTTGCTTTTAACAACGTGAATCTGGCTGCGTCTTGCCTGAGCAACTGAGTTGTAATGTGCTCTGCGCTGTGCGGCGAGCTTCTTTGCCTTCTTTTTTCTGTGGCGGATAATTATCTGAGCGATGTGATAACCGATTCTGTCAGCCATTCTGTCCTCAAAAGCGATTACTTTATCCTCGTGCCAGATACCTGTGAGAATGAGTGCGAGTGCGATTGCTGCGAGTGTCATCTGAAACCAAAACATATTTATACTTCCTTTCTTTTTTGACAAATGATTTTGTGTCGGACGAGTGATGAACGTTTGTTCTTTACGAGTATGATTATAACACATTTTCCGAACAAGTCAATACAAATGTTCGAAAAAAATCGGGTAGCTAGTCCCAAAAACGGGACTTTGCTATCTTAGTATGATTTTTGGCAAAAAAATATCTGTTTGCGGTGTGATATTTCTCGGAAAATGTGGAAATGAGAAAGCTTTTATGTTACCA
The DNA here is from genome assembly GCA_017382015.1 of Clostridia bacterium. Classification (GTDB taxonomy): domain Bacteria; phylum Bacillota; class Clostridia; order Oscillospirales; family Acutalibacteraceae; genus UBA8612. The sequence goes on along the minus strand of JAFOBC010000270.1, from coordinate 771 downwards.
TATCTACAAGATAACCAAAATGATTATAAAAGTTTTAGCATATTTTGTTTCTAATCTTCTTGACGGAACACTATATATTGTGTTACAATTACTTTGCAACCGAAAAAAGCCTCTGACGAAAACGGGCGTTAAGCCTGCGTGGATGTGACCACGGTGAGGTTTTGTGTATGTCGATCGTCTGGGCAACATTCCGTTATTGCGGAGTGTTGCCTGTTTTGTTTAGAAGATTAGGCAAAGAAAGGAGAATAATTATGTTCGAACAGTGGAAAGGTTTTGTAAGCGGTAACTGGAAAAAGAAAATTGACGTTCGCAATTTCATCCAGACTAACTATAAACCGTATGAGGGTGATGAGAGTTTCCTTTGCGGCCCTACAGAAAGAACAAAGGCAGTATACGCAAAGTTTGATGAGCTGCTTAAAAAGGAGCACGAAAACGGCGGTGTGCTTGAGATAGATGCTGAAACAGTAACTTCGCTTACTGCTTACGCACCCGGCTATCTTGATAAAGAAAATGAGATTATCGTCGGTCTTCAGACAGATGCTCCGCTCAAGCGCGGTGTCAATCCTTTCGGCGGTATCAATATGACACGCAAGGCTTGCCAGGCTTACGGCTACAAGCTGAGCGATAAGATTGAGCAGGAGTTTACGTACCGCACAACCCATAACGACGGTGTGTTCCGTGTTTATAACGACGAAATCCGTGCCGCACGTCATACGGGTATTATCACAGGTCTGCCCGATGCATACGGCAGAGGCAGAATTATAGGCGACT